>NZ_WJWX01000021.1:0-60332 GCF_009661015.1 Brevundimonas sp. SPF441
CCGCCTCCGCCGCCGCCGCCCCCTCCCTCGGTCACGTCGAGCGAGTATCTGCGGAACTACGGCTTGGCCAATATGAAGGTCCAATCCGCCTGGCAGGCTGGTGCGACCGGAGCCGGCGTCACCGTCGCCGTCGTCGACTCCGGCATTGCCAATACCTTGCCCGAGTTGGAGGGGCGTATTTCCAGCGCCTCGACTGACGTGGTCGTCGGACGCAACACGCCCTATGTGGCGTCAAGCAGCCACGGCACGCGCGTGTCGGGCGTGATCGCCTCGAACTTCAATGGGTTCGGTACGATTGGCGTGGCGTACAACTCGACCATCCTGTCGATCCGCACCGATATCTCTGACTGCACGGACAAGAATACGGACGTCTGTTTCAGCAGTTCGGATCTGGTGCGCGCGCTGGACTACGCCGTCGCCAATGGCGTCAAGATCATCAACATGTCGCTGGGCGGCGATGGGCGGCTGGGCTCGGCGTTTGAGGCGGCGCTGCTGCGCGCGGTCAACTCCGGCGCCGTGATCGTGGCTTCGTCGGGCAATGACGGAAACGCCAATCCGGGCTGGCCCGCGCGTTACGCCATCGACCCCCGGTTCGCCGGCAGCGTCATCGCGGTCGGATCGCACGGCGCGACCGATGCGATGTCCAGCTTCTCGAACCGGGCAGGGGATACGGCGGCCGGGTATATTTCAGCGCCGGGCGAGGATGTGATCACAGGGTGTGAGGGCACGTCGTGCTGGCGCGTCAACGGCACATCCTTCTCGGCTCCGCATGTCTCCGGCGCGCTCGCTTTGCTGATGCAGGCCTTCCCCAATCTGTCGGCGCGTGCGGCTCTGGATATCTTGCTGACGACCGCACGCGACGCCGGCGATCCCGGCACGGACATCGTCTATGGGCGCGGCCTGCTGGACATGGCCGGCGCGTTCAGACCGGTCGGAACGACCTCGACGCCGATGGCTGACGGGAGTTCCATTGTCAGCATGAGCGAACCGGGCAGCTTCGTTGGCGCCGCATTCGGGGACGCTTTCGGTCGGCAGACGGCGCTGAATACGGTGCTTTACGACGCCTACGATCGGATGTTCGCCGTCCAACTGGGCGGCGCCTATCCGACTGCGCCGAGCCGATCCTATCAGGCGGCGCCGTTCGAGCAGAATACCACGGCGACAACCAGCCTGGCTCTGCCGGGCGGCGGTCGATTGAACCTGATCGCGGCCCAACCCAGCGCCCGACCTGACCCGATCGCGCCTCGTTACGATCTCTATGATGCGCCCTGGATGGGGGACGAGCCGCGTCAGGAGGCGATGCTTGACGTCGCCACGGGCCGGATGAATTTCTCGGTCTGGCAAGGCAAGGGCGGGGCGACATCGCCGTTCAACGGCGCGGCGGGCGACGGTTTCGCCGCCCTGGCCCAGGCCGATCACGCCGTACGCGGCGCGATGCGGTTCGGCCCGGTGACGGTCTCGGGCGAGAGCGGCGGCGGCGATCGCCGGATGCCGCTGCGTCGTGTCGAGCAGGACGCCTCGACCTATAGTCGCGCGGCGATCGGATGGCGCGGAGCGGACGGCGGTCTGTCGTTCAGCGTCGGCGCCCTGGATGAACGTCTCGGGCCTTTGGGCGCCTTCCTGCCGGGCGGGTCCGACTTCGCCCTGCCGTCACGAACCAGCTTCTATGCGCTGGGCGGCGACTGGACCCTGCGGCCGGGCCTGCGCCTGGTTGGCGAGGCGGGGATGGGGTCGACCCGGATCGAGGGTCGGTTCCTGTCGATGGATCAGGCGGCGATCAGTTCGAATTGGCGGCTGGGGCTCTTGACGGGCTGTTCGATGATCTGTGACCGGATCAGCTTTACCCTGGCTCAGCCGCTCAGGATCGAGCGCGGAACCTTCTCCGCCATGCTGGCGGATGTTCCTGTCGAATATTTCGATCCGCTGACCTACTCGCGCCGCAGCTTCTCGGCGACGCCCAGCGGCCGCCAGATCGACTTCATCCTCGGTGGCGAACGTCGGCTGTGGGATGGGTCCAGCATGACGCTGCAAGCGGTCGCCAGCCGCGAGCCGCGCCATGTCGCAGACGCGCCGCCGGAGTTCGCCCTGATCGGAGCCTGGCGGCGTCAGTTCTGACCGACGCCGCCTGACGACTGCGGATCAGGCCTTTCCGTCGAAGGCTTGACCGTCGGCGGCGGGGGCGGCGCCATAGGGGTTGGGAGCCTGGGCGCCGGATCCCTTGGCGGCGACGACGACCATTGCGGGGCGCACGGTGCGGCCGAACAGTTCGAAACCGGACTGCATGGTCTGGATCACCGATCCACCGGGCACGGTCTCGGACGGCTGTTCCATCATCGCCTGGTGGAGATGCGGGTTGAAGGCCTCGCCGGCCTGGGGCGCAACGCGCTTCAGGCCGTTCGCGTCGAAGGCCTGCAGCAGGGCCTTCTGCGTCAGTTCCAACCCGGTCACCAGACCGGCGGTCGCGCCCTCGGCGTCCTTGGGCGCAGCCATCAGGGCGCGTTCCAGATTGTCGGCGACGCCCAGTAGGTCCTTGGCGAAGCGCTGGATGGCGAAGGCGCGGGCGTCGTTCTGCTGCGTCTCCGAACGGCGCTTCAGATTCTCCATCTCGGCGGCGACGCGCAAGGCGCGGTCCTTCCATTCGTCACGCTCGGCGATCACGGCGTCCAGCGGCGCCAGATCGTCTGACGGATGGGCGTCCAGACCGTGTTCGGCGTTGGTTTCGGCCATGTCGGCGTCCACGTCGTTCAGTTCGTCGTTAAGGGGCTTGTCGCTCACTTGTCGTTCCCGTCCAGCATCCGGCCCAGCACCCGGGCGGTATAGTCCACCAACGGAATGACACGGGCGTAGTTCAGTCTTGCGGGGCCTATGACGCCGATGGCGCCCAGAACCCGCTGTTGGCCGCTCATATAGGGCGCCGCGATCACGGCGGAACCCGAAAGTGAAAACAACCGTGTCTCGGCGCCGATGAAAATGCGCACGCCTTGGGCTGCATCGACGCCGTCCAGCAGGCCGATCAGCTGTTCCTTCTGCTCCAGATCATCGAAAAGGACGCGGACCCGCTCCAGATCGGCTAGGCCTTCCCGGTCCTGAAGCAAGTTGGCGCGACCCCGCACGATCAGGGCCCGCTCGCGATCCTGGCCGCCGGACCACGCAGCGAATCCGTCCTCGACCAGGCGGGCGGCCGTCTGGTCCAGTTCACGCCGTGCGATTTCCAACTCTTGGGTCATCTCTCGCTTGGCGTCGGCGAAGGGGCGGCCGCGCAGGCGGGCGTTCAGGAAGTTGGAGGCCTCGACCAGGGTTGAAGGCGTGACGCCGGCCGACAGGGTCATGATCCGGTTCTCGACCGTGCCGTCGTCGGCGACGATCACCGCCAGGGCCTGATCCCCGCCCAGGGCGACGAACTCGACATGTTTGACGCCGGAATCACGGACCGGGCTGGAGACGACGCCCGCGCCGCCGGCCAGACCGGACAGCAGGTTCGAGGCCTCGTCCAAGGCGGACTCGAAGTTCCGGCCGCGCCCGGCGAGCCGGCCGTCGATCTCGCGACGCTCTTCCTTGGTCAGGTCGCCGACCTCCAGCAGGCCGTCGACGAACAGGCGCAGGCCCGCATGGGTCGGGATGCGCCCGGCCGAGGTGTGGGGCGCCGCCAGCAGGCCCGCGAGGGTCAGATCCTGCATGGTGTTGCGGATCGAGGCAGGCGACAGGGCGATGCCGCCCAGCGACAGGGTCCGCGACCCGACCGGCTCACCGGTCTCCAGATAGGATTCCACGATGCGACGGAAGATGTCGCGCGCCCGCGCATCCAGCCCCGCCAAACCCGCGAGGGACTGGCCGGCGTCGAACGGCGGGTTTTTCGGGGCATACAGGCTCACGGTTTCAGGATAAGCACCGCCGCCACAGCTTCCAAGGTCAGACTTCCAGGATCCCTCCCATGCGCCATTCGCAACGCACCGACGATCAACTGCGTCCCGTGACCATCGAGACCGGCGTCAACCGTTATGCTGAGGGCTCGTGCTTGATCAGCTTCGGCAACACCAAGGTGCTGGTGACCGCCTCGATCGAGGACAAGGTGCCGGGCTGGATGCGCAACACGGGCCAGGGATGGGTGACCGCTGAATACGGCATGCTGCCCCGCGCCACCCACACGCGCGGGCGTCGTGAAGCCGCCGCCGGCAAACAGTCGGGCCGCACGCAAGAGATTCAGCGATTGATCGGCCGCTCCCTGCGCGCCGTGGTGGACCTCAAGGCCTTGGGGGAACGCCAGGTGTTGATCGACTGCGACGTCATCCAGGCCGACGGCGGCACCCGCACGGCGTCGATCACCGGCGCCTGGGTCGCCATGAGCCTGGCCCTGAACTATCTGCGCGACGAGGGCGTGCTTAAGGCCGACCCGATCACGGATCAGGTGGCGGCCGTGTCGTGCGGCGTCTGCGACGGCGTGCCGGTGCTGGACCTGGATTACGAAGAGGATTCCGAGGCCGAGGCGGATTCGAACTTCGTCCTGACCGGCTCGGGCCAGATCGTCGAGGTCCAGGCCACGGGCGAGAAGCGCGGCTTCTCACGCGCCGAGTTCGACCGGCTCTTCTCGCTGGCCGAGATCGGCTGCACCGAACTGTTCGCCCTGCAGAAGGCGGCCTTGGCGGCGGTGAAGCGATAGGGGGTTTCACCTCGAGGCGCGGACGGGCATCCTCGTTCGGTCAGTCCTGACCGGAGACAAGTCGATGCGTCGATCCCCCTGGCTTTCAATGGCCGCCTGCGTTCTGTTGATGGCCGGATGTCACCGCGCTGATCCAGCCGATCAGCCTGCGCCCGGAGACACGGCGGCAAGCAGCAACGTCATCGACGCGGTTCCACTGGCGCCGGACGCTCCGCCGCCTGCCGCGCCCGTCAAGCCGGCGGCTGCGGAGAAGGAAGCCGCCAAACCGGCCGAGGACCCTGAGGCCAGCATTCCCGAGGGTCCAGACATGCCCGCTCAGCCGGTGCCGATCAGCGAGGTCCCCTGCCGCGAAGCCATCGGCGCCGCCGCCTCTGCCCGGCTGGTCGAGCGCTGCACCCAAGTCAGCCCGGCGACCCGCCCGCCCTGCAACGCCGCCAACCCCTGCGACCTGATCCAGGGAGAGATCGACCGGTCCTGCAAACTGTGGGAACGCGACGGAGACCCGCCGGCGGCGTGCAAGCCCTAGGCTGAGCGCACCGCGCCCGCCACATCGGCCACCACCCGCTTGACCAGCGCCTCGTCGTCGCCCTCGGCCATGACGCGGATCAGTTTTTCGGTGCCCGACGGCCGCACCAGCAGGCGGCCCGAGCCGTTCAGCGCCGCCTCGGCCTCGGCGATGGCGGCCTTGACCGTGTCGGTCTCCAGCGGCTTGTCGGCGGTGAAGCGGACGTTCTCCAGCTTTTGCGGAACGGGGTCGAACTGGCGGGCCAGTTCGCTCATCGGCTTGCCGGATTCGACCAGGACGGCCAGCACCTGCAGCGCCGCCATCAGGCCGTCGCCGGTGGTGGCGTGGTCGTGCAGGATGATGTGGCCCGACTGTTCGCCGCCGATGTTGAAGCCGCCTTCGCGCATCCTTTCCATGACATAGCGGTCGCCGACCTTGGTCCGCTCCAGCGTCAGGCCTTCGGACTTGAGTGTTCGCTCCAGCCCCAGGTTGGACATGACGGTGGCCACCACGCCCCCGCCGGTCAGGAGGCCGCGCCTGGCCCAGTCCAGCCCGACCAGGGCCATGATCTGATCGCCGTCCACGACCCGACCCGTCTCGTCGCAGATGATCAGTCGGTCGGCGTCGCCGTCCAGGGCGATGCCGATATCGGCGCGGTAGCGTTTGACCGCATCGGCCAGGGTCGCCGGATGAGTCGAGCCGCACTCGGCGTTGATGTTGGTGCCATTCGGGGTCACGCCCACGGGGAAGACTTCGGCGCCCAGTTCGAACAGGGTGGTGGGCGCGACCTTGTAGCCGGCGCCGTTGGCGCAATCGACGGCGATGCGCAGCCCTTGCAGCGTCAGCCGCTTGGGGAAGGCCTGCTTGGCGATCTCGATATAGCGAGCCTGGGCGTCGTCGATGCGTTTGACCCGGCCCAGTTTGTTCGACGGCGCCAGGCCCTGGTCCAGACTCTGGTCCATCATGGCCTCGATCTTCAGCTCGATCTCGTCCGACAGCTTGTAACCGTCCGGCCCGAACAGCTTGATGCCGTTGTCGGCATAGTCGTTGTGCGAGGCCGAGATCATCACGCCCAGATCGGCGCGCATCGACCGGGTCAGCATGGCCACGCCGGGCGTCGGGACGGGACCGAAGGTGCGCACGTCCATTCCGACCGAAGCGAAACCGGCGACCAGGGCCGGCTCAATCGTATAGCCGGACAGGCGCGTGTCCTTGCCGATCACCACAAGATGGCGGCGGTCGTCGTCGGTGCGGAACAGTTTCCCTGCGGCCAGACCCACGCGCAGCGCGACCTCGGCCGTCATCGGATAGGTGTTGGCGCGGCCGCGAATGCCGTCGGTGCCGAAATATTTTCTGTCGCCCAAGGTGCGGTCCTTTGTTTCGGGTAACGTTCCGAAACCCCTTTTTTGATGCGGCCCGCCTTAAGATTGCATAGACGGCCGATGGGGCTTGATGTGTGGCTTAGCCCCGGATCGCCGCCAGTGCAAAGCGGCGCCCTTTTCCTGACTTCTCGGAGCCTTCGCTCATGTGCGGCATCATCGGCGTCACCGGCAACGGACCTGTCGTTCCCCGGCTGATCGACAGCCTGAAACGGCTGGAGTACCGCGGCTATGATTCCGCCGGCGTCGCCGCAGTCGTGAACGGGTCGGTCGAGCGCCGCCGCGCCAAAGGAAAGATCCGCAATCTGGAAGCCGTCCTGGCCGAGGAGCCGATGACGGCGACGGTCGGCATCGGCCATACCCGCTGGGCCACGCACGGCGCGCCGACGACGGAGAACGCCCACCCGCACAAGGCTGGGCGCGTCACCCTGGTCCACAACGGCATCATCGAGAACTTCGCCGAGCTGAAGGCCGAACTGGCCGCCGAAGGCCATGTCTTCGAAAGCCAGACCGACACCGAGGTCATCGCCCACCTGCTGGACGCCGAACTGAATACGGGTCGTGCGCCGCTTGAAGCCTTCAAGATTACCCTGGACCGGCTGACGGGCGCCTATGCGCTGGCGGTGCTGATCGACGGGACGGACGACCTGATCCTGGGCGCGCGACGCGGCAGCCCTCTGGTCGTCGGCTGGGGCGAGGACGAGATGTATCTGGGCTCGGATGCGCTCGCGGTCGGTCCTTTCACGCAGAAGATTTCCTATCTGGAAGAGGGCGATTACGTCGCCGTGACCAAGGCCGGCGCCCAGATGTTCGACGTCGCGGGCAAGCCGGTCGAACGCGCCATCGTCCAGGTCTCGGCCTCATCGGCCATGGTCGAGAAGGGCGAATATCGCCACTTCATGGAGAAGGAAATCCATGAACAGCCCGACAGCGTCCAGCACACCCTGTCGGAATATCTCGACCTGGTAACCGGCAAGGCCAAGACCAATCCTGTCGATTTCGCCGCCATCGACCGCATCCAGATCGTCGCCTGCGGCACCGCCTTCTACGCCGGCCAGATCGGTCGTTATGCGTTCGAGAAACTGGCCGGCCTGCCCTGCGACGTCGAGATCGCGTCCGAGTTCCGCTATCGCTCGCCTGCCGTGTCGCCCAAGACGCTGGCGGTCGCCGTCAGCCAGTCGGGCGAGACGGCCGACACCCTGGCCAGCCTGACCTGGTGCAAGGCGCAGGGGTTGCAGACCGCTGCTGTCGTCAATGTTCACTCGTCCTCGATGGCGCGCGAAGCCGCCGTCCTGTGGCCCACCCATGCCGGACCCGAGATCGGCGTCGCCTCGACCAAGGCCTTCACCGCCCAGGTTGCCGCGCTCTTGGCTCTGGCCGTGGCGGCGGGCGTGGCGCGCGGCCGGATCGATGCGGCTCACGAGGCCGAACTGGTCAAGGCTCTGTTCGAAAGCCCGCGCCTGATCGCCGAGGCCCTGACGATGGGCGACAGCATCCGAGCGGTGACCCACGATCTGTCAAAGGCGGACGACGTCCTGTTCCTGGGGCGCGGGGCCATGTTCCCGCTGGCGATGGAAGGCGCGCTGAAGCTGAAGGAGATCAGCTATATTCACGCCGAGGGCTATGCCGCCGGAGAGTTGAAACACGGCCCCATCGCCCTGATCGACGAAGAGACCCCGACCATCGCCCTGGCTCCGCTTGACGATGTGTTCGAAAAGACCGCGTCCAACCTGCAGGAGGTCGCCGCACGGGGCGGCCCGGTCATCATGATCGCGCCGGAAAAGGCACCCGATCCGCACGGCGCCGGCATTCGCCGCATCCACGCCCCCGACTGCCATCCGCTGATCGCGCCTCTGGTCTATGCCGTGCCGGTGCAGCTGCTGGCCTATTACACCGCCGTGCAGAAGGGCACTGACGTGGATCAGCCCCGCAACCTGGCCAAATCCGTCACGGTCGAATAGGCCTCGTCCGTCATCCGCCGCAGGGCGTCTGCATCGGTGATCTGGATCGCGCCGCGCCGCAGCCGCACGGCGCCGGCGGCGCATAGTTCGGTGCAGGCGGTCGATATGCTGGCGCGCCGCACAGCCATCAGATGCGACAGCTCTGTTTGACGCAGAGCGAGGACGTCGCCTCCATTTCGGTCGTGGACGTCGAGCAATAGGGCGGCCAGGCGCTGGCTGACTTTTAATGTGGCGTGGCGCGAAAGCTCAGCCTGAAGGGCGATGTTGCGACGGCGAAGATCAATCAGCGCCATCTCGACCAGACTGTTGCGATCGATCTTTTGCGCCAGCTTGCGAGCGGAGACGGTCAGGTATCGTCCGGTCGTCAACCAAACGGCCGACTCTGGCCCACCCCCGCCCAATACAGCATCAAAGTTGATCACGTCGTCGCTGGACGCCAGCCCATGCGACAGAGCGCCGTCGAGCCCGATCCGCGCCAAAACGCCGGACAAAATCAGCGTGACGACGGCTTCGCCATTCTGTGTGGTTGAGGTTCGCGCACCAGCCTCGGCGAAGAACGCGTCGCCTTCGTCCAGGCCCTGAACTGCGAGGGCAGACAACAGAGCGTGCGCGAGGTTCGACTGGGACATGCCCCGTCTAGACGGCCGATCGCCGGTGTGTGCGATAACATGCGTTAAGCGATCAGACGGGCTCTGATTGCAAGCGCAGATAGGTGGGGTCGAATTCAGCGATCTCGGCCAAGCGGCGCCAGTCGAGAATATCGATCCGCCCACCCGCCCAGGCGACGACACCTTCGCTGCGGAGCTCGGAAATCAGACGGCTGACATGGACAGTCGAAAGGCCGAGCGCGTCACCCAGCGACGTTTGCGTCAGGGGAAGATCGAATGACAGATCACCCGTCTGTCCGACGGCCTGGAGGCGAAGGTAAAGCTCGCACACCAGATGCGCCAGATGGCCCAGACCGCTCCGTCGGCCCATGGCTACCAGCCATTGTCGATGGATGGCGGCGTCGATGATGGTGTCCAGCCAAAGCAGTCGGCCCAGGTGTGGATGTCGTTCGGTGATATCGATCAAGCCGCTGTGCGGCGCCTCTGCGATCACGCAGTCGGTCAGGGCGACGACGCCGTGATCCATCTGCTTCATCAACAGGCTGTGCAGGTCGATGAAGTCGCCCGACACATTGATCTCGGTGATCTGACGCGCCCCATCTTCCAGAGTGGAGTAACGCGCCGAAAAGCCCGAAATCAGAAGGGTGCTGTGAAGCGGGCGGGTGTGCTCGCGCACGATATCGCATCCGGCGGAGACGGTTTTGGGCGCATCGAGGACAGCGCGTAACGCCTCTATTTCTTCGGAATTGAGCCGGTCCCGGAGCGACAACTTATCGACCAGCGTGGTGATCTTTGAGGCGCTGCCAGCCTTGGTCATCACGCGTCCCCCGTCAATGTCCAGCCCTCGGGCGCCTGATCGGATGCGGAGGCCGTGACGCTGACGACCGTTCGACCCTCGGTGTCCGTGACGATGACGCTGAAGGCGCGGGTCGTCCAGAACGACGCGCCCCGGTAGCGAAGGATTTCGCCCAGCACGGCGACGGCTTCCTCGCGCGCCGCGTCAATGCTCCTCAGTTCCTCGCCCTGATCGTCGCGGATGCAATCTCCGTTCTGGGTATGGAAAAAGTAGCGCGGCAATCTTCCCTCCTGGCCTCAGCCGAGAGGGAAGCGGTCATGGGCGCGATTGGTTCAGATCAGAGTTTGTGATCTAGGACGAAGACCAAATCTTCGGTGCGCCACACTGCCAGATAGCCATCTTCGTAAATAGGTGTCGGGAAGCTGAAAGGTTCAGTTCTGAGATTTAGAAGCCGAGACATGCCGCCAACATTTCGGGGCAAATCTTCGTTCGGAGTGGACACGCTGTTAGACGTGATCATCAAATAGGTCGCGCCAGAACGGATCATGTTGGCTAGAGCTTTCCAAACATCCCTGTCTAGAAGGTGATTCACCAAATCCTTTGAGAAGATCAAGTCGGCACGGGGTGGAACCTGCTCTGTAATATCGAGGACATAAAATTTAGCGGCCGGATGTGACTTGCGGTTTTGAGAGATCAGGCCGCCAACGATGTCATACCCCGCGTAGGCTACTGAAGGATGATTTTCCAAAAACTCGGGCATCCAGTTAAAATCTCCGCACGGAATGTCGGCCACCGAACGAACTTCATATCTTTCGACAGTTTGGGAAAGCGCAATCAAGGCTTGGCGAACCGAGCCCGAATTCCGCTCAGAACCGGGCCCCGAAAGAGATTCTGATGATCCCCAAGCAGCGGATCTGTAAACGCCTGTAAAGCGAGCCCTGAGACTCTCGGCACCATTGCCTAGCTTGGCTTTTCTTAAAAATTTCCTGATTCGACGATATGATGTTTTCAAGAAAGCGATCATCTTGATTTCCGTCCCAAAAACATGCTCGCGGCAAGCTGATGCTCAGATTTCTTGATTGAAAGCGCCGATTTCCGGGTAGGCGGCCAAGCGCGGCTTGATCTCCATGCGGAACAGATCGCGCATATCGTGCTCTGACTGCATGCTCTCGACCACCACGACCAATTCCGGCTTGTTGGACGAGGCGCGGACCAGGACCCATGAGCCGTCGTCCAAGTGCACACGGACGCCGTTGACGGTGATGGCCTCGACGATCTTGCGGCCAAGGATTTCGCCGCCCGCTGCGGCCAGATCGGAATATTCCTTCACGATCCGCTCCAGCACGCCGTATTTCAGCTCGTCATCGCAATGGGGCGACATGGTCAGGCTGGTCCAGGCGTCCGGCAGGGCAGTCTTCAGCTCGCTGAGCTTCTTGTCCGGATTGCGATCCAGCATGGCCAGCACTGCGCCGGCCGCGACCAGACCGTCGTCGTAGCCGTGGCCCAGATCGCCCGCCATGAAGAAGTGGCCCGACTTCTCGAAGCCGGCCAGGGCGCCCAGTTCGGCGGTCTTGCGCTTGATGTAGGAGTGGCCCGTCTTCCAATAGACGACCTCGGCGCCATTGGCTTTCAGGACCTCGTCGGTCTTGTAGAGGCCGGTCGACTTCACATCGACGACAAAGGTGCTGTCCGGATAGACCTTGGACAGGTCGCGGGCCAGCATCAGGCCGATCTTGTCGGCGAAGATTTCCTCGCCCGTGTCGTCCACCACGCCGCAACGGTCGCCGTCGCCGTCGAAGCCAAGGGCCAGATCGGCGCCCGTCTCACGCACCCGTTGGGTCATCTGCACCAGCATGGCGTGATCTTCCGGGTTCGGATTGTATTTCGGGAAGGTGTAGTCGAGGTCGGTGTCCATCTCGATCACCTCGACGCCCATCCGGCGCAGAGCGTCGGGGGCGAAGGTGCCGGCTGTGCCGTTGCCGCAGGCACAGACGACCTTCAGCGGTCGCTTGATCTGCACCTTGGAGGCCACGTCGGCGACATAGGTTTCGCGGAAGTCATCGACGCGCACCAGCTTGCCGCCGGGGCGGGCCACGCCCTCGCCGTTCAGAACGATCTCTTTCAGGCGGCCCATCTCGTCGGGGCCGAAGGTCAGGGGCTTGTTCGCCCCCATTTTCACCCCGGTCCAGCCATTCTCGTTGTGGCTGGCGGTGACCATGGCGACGCACGGCGCATCCAGTTCGAACTGGCCGAAATAGGCCATCGGCGACAAGGCCAGGCCCACATCCAGAACCTCCATCCCGCCTTCCAGCAGCCCCAGGATCAGGGCCTGTTTGACGCTGAGGCTGTAGCCACGAAAGTCATGGCCGGTGACGATCTTGGGCGCGACGCCGATCTCGTGGACATAGGTGGCCAGGCCAAGGCCCAGCGCTTGAATGCCGAGAAGGTTGATCTCTTTTTCCAGGATCCAGCGCGCGTCGTATTCGCGAAAGCCTGTCGGCTTGACCAAGGCTTGGGTTTCGTAAGCAGCCGTGTTCGGCCTCAGGTCCTGACAGGGTTTCATCATGGCTTGTCCTAGGGGGGCGGCTCGACGGGCCGATCGATCAGGCGGCGGCGCGTTTGCGGATGCGGGCGATGCGCCGCAGGCGACGCCAGAAGCGGCCGCGCTCAGGTTCGGGATAGGGTTGCAGGTTCTCGACGAACTGCTCGGCCGAAGCGCGCCAGCTGAACTTTTCCGCATAGGCCCGCACAGCCTTGCGATCGAGATCGAGGCACTGCAGGCAGGCGGTCTTGAGGTCCTTATCGATTGCGCCTGCGTTCGATCCGGGAATGATGTCGATAGGGCCGTGAGCCGGATAGGCGGCGACCGGCGTCCCGGCCGCCATAGCTTCGAGGATCACCAGACCGAAGGTGTCTGTCCAGCTGGGGAAGACGAAAACGTCGGCGTCGCGGAAACAGCGGGCCAAGTCGTCGCCGAATTTGGCGCCGAGGAATTTGGCGTCCGAATACTTTTCTTCGAGCTCGGCGCGGGCCGGGCCATCGCCCACGACGATCTTGGTGCCGGGCAGGTCGAGTTGCAGGAAGGCCTCGATGTTCTTCTCGACCGCCACACGGCCGACGTTCAGGAAAAAGGGCCGCGGCCAGTCCTTGCCGCCAAGCTCGTCGTAGATGCGCTCCAGGTCGGGATTGAAAACATCCGTGTCCACGCCCCGCGACCAGGGCGAGACATTCTTGAATCCGTGCTCGACCAGTTCGTCGCGCAGGGTCGGCGTCGCCACCATCAATCGGCCCGACGGCTTGTGGAACCATTTCATATAGGCGTAGCCGACCTGAACCGGGATCGGGAAACGCGCCGAGACATATTCCGGGAATTTGGTGTGATAACTGGTCGTAAACGGCAGCTTCCACTCCACGCAGATACGCCTAGTGGCGATGCCGATGGGGCCTTCGGTGGCGATATGGACGGCTTCGGGTTCGAAGGCCCGCAGCATCTCGCGGATTTCTTCTTCCGCTCCGAGCGCCAGCCGGATTTCCGGATAGGTGGGGCAGGGGATGGTCTTGAACAGACTGGGTTCGATGACCTCGACCTCATGGCCCATGCCGCGACATTCCGCGACGGTGCGCGTCAGGGTGCGGACGACGCCGTTGACCTGAGGTTCCCAGGCGTCGGTGGCCAGAACGATGCGCATTGAGGCGGGCGGACCCTGAGCCGTTGAGTAAGGGGCGAACTTCTAGACGGTTCGAATGACGAAGGCGAGACGGACTTATGTTAGGCGTTAGTGCCCTTGAGGCGCCGCTGACCGCATCTCAGAACAGTCGGAGTGACTGAGCCGTGTCTGGCGCAAGCAGGCTTACGGCTTCGCTGATCTGAACGTATGCCGCCATGATGTGGTAAAATGAGCTAGCGGGAGCGGGTTCGTCGATAAAAATCCCGTTTTCCAACATCTTGTCATGCCAGAGGCCTTGTGGCGTCAGGTATAGCCATAGCGCCCGCTGCGCGTGAGCCGCCTGATCGAGACAATGGACGCGTCGCGCATCGTCGCCAAGCGCAGCGAAGATGAGCGACGCTTTCAGCCATTCGGTCTGAGGCCACAATCGGGAACGCGGGCTACGCACGCTGCCGTCGATATTCATCGCGTCCATGGCGATGCCGCGTTTTGGATCGACTCCCTTAAGTCCGGCTTCATATAGCCGCCAAGCGTCACCGATGACCGTTGTGTCTTTCCGGCTTCGGCCATAGCGCGCCATCAGCCAAGCCCATTCGAACTGATGTCCGGGCTCGACCAACCAGCCGTCGGCACCGGCGGCGGGTCGCCAATTCGAGTCGAAGTATTCTCGCAGGTTCCCCGTTTCAACGTCTATAAAATGCGTTCGCGCCAGATGCACGATTTGGTCGGCCAGCGCTGTCCAATGATCGCCGCCGCCGACGTCCTCCCAAGCTAGGGCAGCTTCTAGGAGATGCATATGGCAATTGGATTGATAGGGATGGCTTCCGGCCTCCTTCAGCCCGCCCTTGGCATCCGCGCCTTGCATCAGCAGATCGCGGATCCCGGCGGCTTCGACTTCCAGCGCTAGATCTTCCGTGACGCTTGAAATGCACGCTAGCGCAAGGATTAGGAAGGCCTGATCATAGACCATTGCCGTAGCGTCCAGCGGTGCGCCGTCCGCCGCCAGCAATGTGCGTATCTGGCCGTCGGGGCGTCGGTAGGCAGAACTAAGGTGCACAAGTCCGCTCTCTACGACTGCTTTCCATGGCCCCTGCCAGCCTTGCCGTCCGGCTTCGGCGTAGACCTGCAGTTGGCGTGCCTGGACACGCGCGCGGCGGGAGGTGGCGATGCGCCGGCCATCAAGCGCAAGGACCTCTTCGAAGGCGCCCATCTCATTTTGGCCCAGGCTAGACCAGACGGGCAGCGCAGCCTGCCTCAGCCAAGTCGCAAAGCGCGTGGCTCCAGTTTCGAGCGTTTCGAGCGGCTCGGCCGAGGGAAAGTCGAGATGTTGCGGCGACAGCTTGCGTAGTCGGTCGACCACCTTCTTGACGTCCTGACTCTTCTTCAGATCCGTGACCAGCACCGCATCGCGTTCGACGATGATACCGACATCGGTGAGGCCGATGGCCGCGACCATCACTCCGTCGCACGCTCTAATCAGGCAACCTTCGGAGTCCTCTAAGATGTGAAGACCGACGTTGCCTTCGCCAGAAGCATGGACTGAATCCCAGGCGCCGAGGTCCGACCACATAAACTGCACCGGCAAAACCGACGCGACTGAAGTCTTCTCCATGACGGCGTAATCGATGGAAATCTTGGGGGCCGTTTTGAAGCCTGCGCCAAGAGTCATGCAGGGTCCGTCGATCTCTGCCTGATCCAGAGCAACCTGAACCGCTTCTCCTACAGCGGGTGCTCGATCAGTGATTTCTTGGCCGAGCACATCAGCACGAACGATGAAGTTGCCGCTGTTCCAGAGATAGCCTTCGGAAATATATCGACGGGCCGTTTCATGATCAGGCTTTTCGACAAAAGCGGATACCTCCGACAGCCCTGAGCCGAGAGGCGCGATATAGCCGTAGGCTGAAGAGGGTGCGGTGGGCACGACGCCCAAGGTGACGATGCGACCCTTCGACGCGGTGGCAACGGCCTCTTTTACCGACTGTCTGAACGCTTCGGCGTCGGGGATGTGATGGTCGGACGCGACGAAGAGGTTGACCGCGTCCGGCGAGCGACGCGATGTCCACAACGCAGCGGCGGCCATGGCGGCGGATGAGTCGCGACCTTCGGGTTCAAGCAGGATGACGGCGGCGACGCCGATCTCCTCAAGCTGTTCGAGGATGGATCGCTTGTGAGCAACGCCGCCCACGACAATCAATTCACCGCCGTTATCCGCGAGCACCGATACGCGAGAAACCGTTTCCTGAAATAGGGACCGGTTTCCGGAGAGTGGGATAAACTGCTTGGGTAGCGAGGGCCGTGACGCAGGCCACAGGCGCGTTCCGGATCCTCCGCACATGATGACGGGATAGATGGTGACCATTTATCATCGCTGTGATCAGTGAGGTTGATCAGCCTATTAGGTTAGACGACTGACGTCGTCATCTCATTTGCTGATCCGAAATTGCGCGTTGTGCGGGGCGCCGGATGTTGGGCGTGGCAGATGTCTGATCACAAAGGCAACACCGTTGTCGATTTCACCTCTTCCAGCACAGCATAGGTCCGGGTTTCCCGAACCCCCGGCATGCGCACTAGCACGTCGCCCAGAAAGGCGCGGTAGGCGTCCATGTCGCCGACGCGGGCCTTGATCAGATAGTCGAAGCCGCCGGCGACCATGTGGCACTCCAGCACCTCCGGCTGACTGCGAACGGCGGAGGCGAAGGCTTCAAAGACGTCGCCGGTGGTGCGGTCCAGCAGGACCTCGACAAAGATCAGCAGGTCTCGGCCGACCTGAGCCGGGTCGATCATGGCGGCGTAGCCGGTGATGATCTTTTTTTCGCGCAGCCGTTTGACCCGTTCGAAACAGGCGGCGGGCGACAGGTTGCAGCGTCGCGCCAGTTCGGCGTTGGAGATGCGGGCATCGGTCTGAAGCACCCGCAGGATGCGGCGATCAACAGCGTCTATATCGATCATCGGAAATCACAGCCTCACACCGAACGATCTTCGGTCCAGTCCTGTATCATACGAAGCACCTTCAATGAACTTCGGCATATACGGCTGAAATCCACAGGATCTGTCGCTAATGACCATTCCCGCCTTCATGCCTTCGAGCCTGGCCGCCTGGGACGGTCTGGATACGCATAAGTTCCGCGATGAACGCGAGGCCGTCGCCGCAAATCTGGCGCGCATGCCCCTGGATGCGATCGAACGGGCGGATGTGGTCGCTGAGGCGACGGCCCTGGTCGAACACGCGCGTCGCAGCCAGAAGAAGCAGGGCGTCGTCGAAAGCTTCCTGCAGCAATTCTCCCTGGGCACACGCGAAGGTCTGGCCCTGATGTGTCTGGCCGAAGCCCTGCTGCGCGTGCCGGACGAGGACACCCGCGACCGCTTGATCGCCGAGAAGATCGGCTCGGCCGACTGGGCCGCCCACCTGGGTCAGTCCGACAGCCTCTTCGTCAACGCCTCGACCTGGGGTCTGATGCTGACCGGCAAGCTGGTCGATGTGGATGACGAGGCGCGCAGCGACCTGCCCGGCTTCCTGAAGCGGATCGCCGGTCGTCTGGGCGAGCCGGTCATCCGCCAGGCGGTGGCCACCGCCGTCAAGATCATGGGCGAACAGTTCGTCGTCGGCCGCACCATCCAGGGCGCGTTGAAACGGTCGAACAAGGAGGGCTGGCTGTGCAGCTTCGACATGCTGGGCGAGGGTGCCCGGACCATGGCCGACGCAGACCGCTACGAGAAGATCTACGCCGACGCCATCGAGGCGGTGGGCAAGACGTCGAAGGGTCAGGGGCCGGAGCATGGCCATGGCGTCTCGGTGAAACTGTCGGCTCTGTCGCCCCGATATGAGGCGACGCATGAAGATGACGTCTGGGCGACCCTGTATCCCCGCATCCTGCGCTTGGCTCAGATCGCGGCCAAATACGACATCAACTATACGATGGACGCCGAGGAGGCAGACCGTCTGGCCCTGTCGCTGAAGCTGCTGGACCGGCTGGCGCACGAGCCGTCGCTTGGCGGCTGGACCGGCCTGGGTCTGGCGGTTCAAGCCTATCAGAAACGCGGTCTGGAGACGATCGAACGCGTCGCTGACCTCGCCCGTAGCTCGGGCCGTCGTCTGATGGTGCGCCTGGTCAAGGGCGCCTATTGGGACACCGAGATCAAGCGCGCCCAGGTGTTCGGCCGCGCCGACTATCCCGTCTATACGACCAAGGCGGCGACCGATCTGAACTATCTGGTCTGCGCCAAGGCCATGATCGAGGCCGCGCCGGCCATCTATTCCCAGTTCGCCAGCCATAACGCCCACACCCTGGCGGCCGTGCGGCGTATGGCGCGTGATCACGGCGTCACGGTCGAGCACCAGCGGCTGCACGGCATGGGCGAGGCGCTTTATGACGCCGCTCAAGAAGCCTGGGCCAATGAAACCGTCATCGTCCGCGCCTACGCCCCCGTTGGCGGGCACGAGGAACTGCTGCCCTATCTGGTGCGTCGCCTGCTTGAAAACGGCGCCAACTCCTCCTTCGTCCATGCCCTGTTGGATGAGCGCGTGCCCGCCTCGGCCGTCGCGGCCGATCCCATTTCCCTGGTCGAGCAGGCGCCCGACCGTCACCCCAAGATTTCGGTTCCGAAAGACATGTACGGCGATCGTCAGAACTCCCTCGGCCGCGATTACTCTCAGGCCGCTGACCGTGAAGCCCACGCCAAGGCGCTGGAACTGGTCGACCGCGAGAAGTTGACCAGCGGTCCGATCATCGGCGGCAAGCTGCGCGCCGGCCTCAACGCTCAGGACGTGACCAATCCCTTCGATCGATCACAGGTGCTGGGCCATGTCTCGGAAGCCGAGGCGGCTGACATCGACGCCGCCGTCCAGGCGGCCGCCGAGGCTCAGGTCAAATGGGACCGCCAGGGCGGCGCCAAGCGCGCTATCGTCCTGCGCGCCATGGCCGACGCGCTGGAGGCCGATCTGGATCGGCTGGTCGCTCTGCTCAGCCGCGAGGCGGGCAAGACCCTGAACGACGGCGTGGCCGAGGTGCGCGAGGCCGCCGATTTCTGCCGCTATTACGCCCTGCTTGCCGAACGCGACTTCACCGCCCCCGAGACCCTGAAGGGTCCGACCGGCGAGACCAACCAGCTGTTCCTGCACGGACGCGGCGTCTTCGCCTGCATCTCGCCGTGGAACTTCCCCCTGGCCATCTTCACCGGCCAGATCGCCGCAGCCCTCGCCGCCGGCAACGCCGTGCTGGCCAAGCCCGCCGAGCAGACGCCGCTGATCGCCGCAGAGGCCGTGCGCCTGTATCACAAGGCCGGCCTGAACCCCGATCTGTTGGCCCTGGTCCCAGGACGTGGCGAGACGGTCGGCGCAGCGCTGGTCACCCATCCGGGCATCGACGGCGTCGCCTTCACCGGCGGCACCGACACGGCCGCCGCCATCAACCGCTCCATCGCCGCCCGCCCCGGCGCCATCATCCCCTTCATCGCCGAGACCGGCGGCCTGAACGGCATGTTCATCGATACGACAGCGCTCAAGGAACAGGTCATCGACGACGTGATCCAGTCGGCCTTCGGCTCGGCCGGCCAGCGCTGCTCGGCCCTTCGCGTCCTCTACGTGCCCAAGGATTCGGCCGACGCCCTGATCGAGGGCCTGAAGGGCGCTCTGGCGGTCCAGACCGTCGCCGACCCTGCCGATCCTAAGACCGACATCGGCCCGGTCATCGATCCCGAATCCCGCCGGGCGCTCGAAGCGCACGTCGAGCGCCTATCGAAGGAAGCGAAGATCATCGCCCGCGCCGCCCTGCCGATGGGCGCTGAAAAGGGCGACCTGTTCGCCCCCACCATCGCTGAAATCCCTACGCCCGACTTCCTCGAACGCGAGGTCTTCGGCCCCATTCTGCACATCTACCGCTACGGTCCGCCCGACCTGAAGTCGGTCGCCGGCAAGCTGGCCGCGCGCGGCTACGGCCTGACCCTGGGCGTCCATAGTCGCATCGAAGCCTTCGCCGCCGAAGTCGTCGACCTGGTCCCCGCCGGCAACGTCTACGTCAACCGCTCGATCACCGGCGCCGTCGTCGGCGTCCAGCCGTTCGGCGGCGAGGGCCTGTCGGGCACCGGCCCCAAGGCGGGCGGCCCCAACAGCCTGATCCGTTATGCGGCGGAGAAGGCGGTCAGCGTGAACATCGCCGCGCAAGGTGGGGATCCGGCGCTGCTGAACCTGTAGGCGGTCGGAGTCTAACGCTTGCCGGTGTTAGATTGAGCGGGTATGGACCAGCAGCGCATCTCGCGCGGTGGTGCATGCAAGTGTGACGATCCTTGGCTTACGGCTGGCTCGAGACCTTTAAGACTGGAGCGGCACTATTTTGTTGAGCGCAGTTCGATCACATAGCAACATTATCATCGCTCTAATGTTGCGCGAGATCATTACCCGTTATGGCCGTAAGGGCCTTGGTTTTGTCTGGCTAGTTGGCGAACCTCTTCTATTCATATTTGGTGTCATACTGGTATGGTCTTTCATTAAGGCACCTTACCAGCACGGTTTGCCCGTGGGACCGTTCATCATGACGGGCTATGTTAGCTTGCTAATGATGCGTCATCTTATTTCCTACAGTATGGGGGCCGTCACTGGAAACGCGGGTCTATTGTTTCACCAGAAGATAAAAATACTTCATGTCTACATATCTAGGTACCTACTAGAATTTGCTGGTTCGACAGCCGCGTTTGTCATTACCTATGCCGTGTTGATGGCATTTGGCCAGGTAGGTTTTCCCCACAATCTCATGCTTGTATATTGGGGTTGGTTTAGTCTTTTTGTGTTCTCTTCAGGCATGGCGATGGTCATCAGTGCCCTTGCTATGGAATTCGATGTTCTTGAACGCCTCGTCCCTGTATTTATGTATTTAATTTTGCCTTTTTCTGGCGTTTTTGTAATGGCCGCCTGGTTTCCGCCAGCTTATCGCGACCTTTATCTTATCTTTCCGCTGCCCCACACAATTGAAATGATACGTGCTGGTGTTTTTGGCGAGTTTATCGAGACGCACTACGATCCACTCTATCCGGTTTTCTGGGGTGGTGTGCTTGTTTCTTTAGGGCTCATCATGCTGGCCCGCGCCAAGGATCACTTGGATGTCGATTAAGATGTTCCAAGGCCGATAGGATTTTAAGATCATGAACGACTCACGTCTGAATTTTCTTGGCCCGCTGCTCGGAAGACCACAGGGTCAACCTGAGCCTACCTCGAAGAAGTTTTCGGTTCGCTCCTACCTACCTTTTGCTCTAGTTGTGGGGGTGCCGACGCTTGTCGCCGCGATCTATTACCTCGGCATCGCGAGCCCGCGTTATGTATCCGAGGCCAAATTCCTGGTGCGATCGGCCTCGAAGGAGCAGCCGTCCTCTCTGGGTGTCGCCCTACAAGGCGTGGGGTTATCCACAAATGCGACTGACGCTTTTTCGGTGCATGAATACATCAAATCGAGAGACGCAGTTCGAGATCTCGAAAAGAAGCTTCCTCTGGCCAATATCTTGTCAGCGGCCGGCGCTGACCCGTTTTCTCGCTATCCAAGGGTGGGCCAGAGCGCCAGCAGCGAGGGTCTTTACAAGAGCTTTCAGCGTTTTTTGACGGTAGGCTACAACACAAGCTCGGGCATTAGCACCCTCCGGGTTGAGGCGTTTACGCCGCAAGATGCAAAGCGAGTTGCAGATAGTTTGCTGGATGGCGGCGAGAATCTCGTTAATGCGCTGAATGAGAGATCTACAGCTCGAGCTGTTACTGATGCCGAAGCAAATCTTGTAGAAGCTGAATCCCGTTTAACTAATATTCAGAGTCGTCTACAAAATTTCAGAAATCGCGAAGGGATTATCGATCCTATAGTCTCTGCAACTGAAGGATCGGCGCTGATTGGTGAGTTGCTGGCGAATATATCTAGTTTGAGGGCTGAACGCTCTCAACTCGCTAGCCAAGCGCCGCAAAGCCCACAACTGTCTATTTTGGATGCACGTCTCGCCGCCTACGAACAGCAAATCGAATCCGAACGAAACAAACTGGCGGGGGGGCCAAACTCTTTAGCCAGCAAAATCAGTGGCTATGAGTCCTTGGCCTTGGAGCGCGAGATGGCTGATAAGGCGCTGGCCACCGCTAGCTTGGGGTTGGACGCGGCGCGTGTAGAGGCGCGTCAGCAGAAACTCTATCTTGTGCGCGTCGTGAATCCTGGCCTGCCTGACAAACCCTCGGTGCCAAATCGGTGGGCTGCTATTCTCGCTGTCTTCATCTCCACACTTTTGATTTATAGCATAGGCTGGCTCATCTGGGCCGGACTACGGGAGCACAGGCAGATTTGATGTCTTCCCCCAAGGATAGCGTGGGTCTTGAGGTCATCGATCTCGGCAAGACCTATCTACATGCGCCGGGCGCCAAACCCCTGTTCAAAGGTCTGAGCTTCAACGTGCGTCGCAATGACCGCCTTGCAGTCCTCGGACGCAATGGCCAAGGCAAATCCACGCTGATTAAAATTCTGGGCGGGGCCCTAGCTCCAACGACAGGCAGGGTGCGCTGGCATATGTCTGGTTCATGGCCTATCGGGTTCGGCGGCGGTTTCCAGGGCAGTTTGTCGGGCTTGGATAATATTCGGTTTCTATCGCGTCTGTATGAGCGTCCCTTTGACGAGTTGCTGGAGCGCGTGGATGATTTCGCTGAGCTTGGTTCAAAGTTATCTCTTCCCGTCAAACATTACTCTTCAGGTATGAGGGCGCGTCTTGCATTCGGATTATCGATAGCCATCGAGTTCGATTGCTATTTGGTTGATGAGCTTGTCGCTGTAGGAGACGCACGTTTCCAAAGAAAATGCAGAGAAGAGCTTTTCCAGCGAAGATCAGATCGAGCATTTATCATGGCTTCTCATGATATGAATCTCATATCCAAGGTCTGCGACCGTGTGCTGATCATTGAGAGTGGCAAGGCCCGAATGTTTACCGACGTGGAACAGGCTGTGGACATTTATACGTCTCTTCGGGCCGCTTGATGGCGGTGCGGTCTGTAGGCCTGTTGTTAATGCCGTCACATCGTGAAGCGGCATGGCGTGGCGCTATTGGGGTGGCGGCCAAGGAGCGTGGTTGGACAGTGACGAAGGCGCGGGGGGACGAAGCCGTAAGGACGCCCTGCCCGAAGATCATTCTGGTCACAGATTTCCAAGCGGTGCCATTGGATGCCGTCGATGCCTGGGTCGTTATAGGAGGCGGGGCTTTAGAAGAGGTGTTGAACAGCGCCCTTGAGCGAAGGTCGGATCAGTTGGAAGCTCAACGCTTCGCATCCGTACGCTTGGGGACCGCCTCTGCTCTGATCGAAGCGGGCGCGGTTGTTCTGGACCACGAAGCCTACGCCGCTGATTTGCCGGGTCTAGGTCTGATTTCTCCGGGGGTATCCGCGCTGAGCACCGCACCATTCAGTGTGGATCCCGCAATGGCCGCGCCATTGGCCTTCTATCGGAATATGCCTCCAACCCCTGGGTTCAGCATGGTCTGGCCAACCTCGATCTTCAGTTATAGCCTACGCCGAGAGCCCACAGGCGGTTCGCCCGATATTGATCTGACTGGCGGTGCTCGCGTATTGATGCACGGTCCATGTTTCGCCCTTCCGTTAGGATGGTGGCGTGTCACGGTGCGATTTTCGGTCGATCCGGACGAGGCGGCTCACCTGATGTTCGAATGGGGGGCGGCCGACGATACCACCTTGTACGTGGGGGCATTTGACACGCCAGGCTACTACGAGCTTGTGCTGGACCATTTCTGGAATGAGCCAGCCCCTGCAGAGTTGAAAATCTCCAGCGAACGAGCCCATTTTATGGGACGGGTCGTCATCGAGGAGTGCAGGGTGGAACTTCTCCCTGAAATGACCGATACATTCCCCGGTAAAAGGTAGGGCGACCAAGGCTCCGACAGGGTGGTATTCAGATCCGGATCATGTTCCTGAGATACTGGCCGTAGGCGCTCTTACCGAGCTTGGCGGCCAGTTTTTCTAGCCGGGCTGCGTCTATGAAGCCCTTTTGGTAGGAGACCTCCTCGGGACAGGCGATCTTGAAGCCCTGACGTTTCTCCAGAACGCTGACGAACTGAGCCGCGTCGATCAGACTGTCGGGGGTGCCGGTGTCGAGCCAGGCATAGCCGCGTCCCATGATCTCGACCGACAGCTTGCCGCGTTCCAGATAAATGCGGTTGACGTCGGTGATCTCCAGCTCGCCCCGCGCCGAGGGCTTCAGATCGTGAGCGATCTCGACCACGTCTTTGTCGTAGAAATACAACCCCGTCACCGCCCAATTGGACTTGGGTGTCTGGGGCTTCTCCTCGATCGACAGGGCGCGCATTTGCTCGTCGAACTCGACCACCCCGTACCGTTCGGGGTCGTTGACGTGATAGGCGAAGACCGTCGCCCCGTCCGGTCGGGCCATGGCGCTGGTGAACAGGTCGTTGATCCCGTGGCCATAAAAGATGTTGTCGCCCAAGATCAAGGCCGACGGACTGTCGCCGACGAAGTCCGCGCCGATCACATAGGCCTGGGCCAGGCCCTCGGGGCTGGGTTGGACGGCGTACTGGATCTCCATGCCCCACTGCGAACCATCGCCAAGCAGGGCCTGGAAGCTAGGCACGTCGCGCGGAGTCGAGATGATCAGCACCTCGCGGATGCCCGCCAGCATTAGGGTCGACAGCGGATAGTAAATCATCGGCTTGTCATAAACCGGCATCAGTTGTTTCGAGGTGACCAGGGTCATCGGATGCAGGCGGGTGCCGGAACCTCCGGCCAGGATGATACCCTTCATGCGGCGGCCCTTTCGGCGTGTAACTCGTTGACGATCTCGGCGACTGCGGCCTGCCAGTGGCGAGGAACGACGCCGTAGTCGCGGGTCAGTTTGTCGGTCGACAGGCGCGAGTTGGTCGGGCGCTTCGCTGGAGTAGGGTATTCAGACGAGGGGATGCCCTCGACCGCAGCCGACGGCCCGCCGGCCGCAGCACTCAGGACAAAGATTTCGGTCGCCAACTCAGCCCAGGTGGTCTCGCCCGCGTTGACAAACTGATAGACGCCGGTCGGCGCATCGACGTCGGCGATCATCTTCAACGTGATGGTCTTCAGCGTCGCCGCGATATCGCGCGCCGAGGTTGGGCAGCCGTGCTGATCGGCGACCACCCGCAGAACCGGCCGATCGGCGCCGAGCCGCAGCATAGTCTTGAGGAAGTTGGCGCGATGCACGCTCAGCACCCAGGCCGTCCGCAGCACGACAGAGCGCGGATTGCCGCTGCGCACCGCCAATTCGCCGGCCAGCTTGGACGCGCCGTAGACACCAAGAGGCCCGACTGGGTCGGTCTCGACATAGGCGCCGTCCTTGGCCCCGTCGAACACGTAGTCGGTCGAAACCTGGATCAGCGGAATGCCCGCCTCTCGCGTGGCATCGGCTAGCACCGCCGGCCCTATGGCGTTGGCGGCGAAGGCCGCGGCTACCTCTGTCTCGGCCCTGTCGACGGCGGTGTGGGCCCCTGAGTTGATCACGGCGACGAACGGAGTGGCGGTGAAGGCGGCCCGGACCGAGGCGGCGTTGCCCAAATCCAGCTCCGCACGCGTCGGCGCATGCAGCACGACGCCATCGGGCCAGTCAGCAGCCAGCAGTTCCAGCCCGACCTGCCCGGTGCCGCCGGTTATTAGGATGTGGATGGGATCAGCCATTGGCCACGCCTAGGCGTTGGGTCGAATAGCGGGCGTCTAGAATGTCCTGCCACCAAGCCTGGTTCTCCAGATACCAGATCACGGTCTTCTCGATCCCTTGTTCGAAGGTGACCGATGGCTGCCAGCCCAGGTCGTCGCGAATCTTTGACGCGTCGATGGCGTAGCGATGATCATGACCCGGGCGGTCGGTGACATAGGTAATCTGGTCGGCGTACTGGCCTTCCGCCTTGGGCCGCAGCCGGTCTAGGATCGAACATATGGCGGTGACCACCTCAATGTTTTTGCGCTCGGAATTGCCGCCGATATTGTAGGTCTCGCCCGGCTCACCTCTTTCGAACACGGCCTGGAGGGCGTGGGCGTGGTCGTCGACGAACAGCCAGTCGCGCACGTTCGACCCGTCGCCATAGACCGGCAGGGGCTCGCCGTTCAGGGCGCGGATGATGATAAGCGGGATCAGCTTCTCGGGGAAATGATAGGGGCCGTAGTTGTTCGAGCAGTTGGTCACTAACACCGGCAGGCCATAGGTATGGCCCCAGGCGCGCACCAGATGGTCCGACCCGGCCTTGGACGCCGAATAGGGCGAGCGCGGATCATAGGGGGTGGTCTCGGTGAAGAAGCCGTCCTCGCCCAGGGATCCGAACACCTCGTCGGTCGAGATGTGATGGAAGCGGAAGCCGGCCGTCTTCGTCTCCGGCAGGCCACGCCAGTAGCCTAGGGCCTGGTTCAGCATGACGAAGGTGCCGACCATATTGGTCTGGATGAAGGCGCCCGGCCCGTCGATCGACCGGTCGACATGGCTCTCCGCCGCCAGATGGGCGACCACGTCCGGTTGGAAGTCGTACAGGGCCTTGGACACGGCGTCGGCGTCGCAGATGTCAGCCTGCACGAAGCTGTAGCGGTTCCTGGAAGCCACCGGCTCCAGCGAGCCCAGCACGCCCGCATAGGTCAGCTTGTCGAACACCAGAACCTCGTGATCGCTTTGTTCGATCAGGCGTCGCACCAGGGCCGAGCCGATAAAACCGGCGCCGCCGGTAATCAGAATACGCATCAGATGTCTCTTGGTCCGAGTTCAGGTCAGGGCGTGGGCAGCGGTTCGAGCGGCCGGCCGTCGTATTCAAAGGGACTGTCAAACTCGGCCAGGGTCGGCAGAATCTTATCCTTGTCCGACAGAACCGCACCCGAGGGTGGCAGGGGCCAGTCGATGGCGATGGCGGGGTCGTTCCAGACGATGCCGCCGTCACAGTCCGGCGCATAGACATCTGTTACCTTGTAGGCGATCTCAACGTCCGGTTCGAGGGTGACAAAGCCGTGGGCGAAGCCCACCGGCACGAACAGTTGCTCTCCGCCTTCGGCTGTCAGTTTGGCGGCGACGTGTTGGCCATAGGTCGGAGAGCCGCGTCGAACGTCCACCGCATAGTCCATGATCGAACCACGCACGCAGCGCACCAACTTGGCCTGGGCGTGCGGCGGACGCTGAAAATGCAACCCGCGGATCGTGCCTTCGAAGGCCGAGAACGACTGGTTGTCCTGAACGAAGCGCGCCTCGATACCCGCCGCCTGCGTCGCGGCTTCCGAATAGGTCTCCATAAACCAACCACGGGCATCGCCGAAACGACGAGGGCGGAGAAGAACGACGCGACTCATATGCAGATTCCCCTTATGCCACAGTCCTATACCGCGACCTTTCTTTCCTGCCACGCGAAACCTATGACGCTGCAATTGTGACCCTCTTTCTCTATAGAAAGAGGGCGGTTGAATATGGGGCGCACGTGCAGCAGGGCTGGCTTGGATTTTGGCGTGGTTTCGCGAACCTTTGGTGTCGTCCGTCCGATTTGCGGCGTGAGGGCAATCGATTAAGAGATAACGGGCTTTGGAACGAAGCGGCTCGAGCCTATCGTTATTATCTCGCCAAACGCCCCCACGATCACGGCGTCCGGATTCAGTACGGCAATATGCTGAAGGAGGCTGGCCGGTTTCAAGAGGCGGACGCCGCATACGCCAGGGTGCAAGCTGAAAATCGCGACGTCGAGGTGCTCAAGATGCGTGGTCATCTTGCCCTTCGGATGGACGCGCCTTCACGTGCCGCCGATTATTTTTTGCAGGCTTGGCTCGAAAACCCAACGAAGAACAGCGCCTCGGATCTGTTTGAAGCCACCTGCCTACCGTACGTGTCCGATGCATTTAACCGCGCCGGCTTGGACCTGCCGTTGGGACGTATTGAAACGGGCGGCGGCCGCATGGTCGTCGGTTGGGTCCGCGTTTTCGATTCCGATGAACCTTGCGAGGTCGAGTTCGTCCAAGATGACGTGATGCTCGGGCGTGTGATCGTAGATATTCCGCGCCCCGAGATTGAGAGGGAGGGGTTGGCGCGCCTCAATTGTGGATTTGCTGCCGATGTCGCCTGTTTGGACAAGGTTCCAAACTGGGATGCTCCGATTGAAGTGAGGGTAGCGCGGCGGGGCGGCGATCTGATCGGTTCTCCGTTCCGCATCGAAATCCAAGATGCAGTTCAGAAGTGGCTGCTGAGATCTGCTCTTCTTCCCGGGAAGGCTGCGGAGACGCCGCGTCTGACCTTTATAATGCCTGTCCACAATCCCGAACCGTCGTGGTTGGTTGAAGCGCTCTCAAGCGTGTGCAGTCAGGATCGAGGTGATTGGGAACTGGTCTGCATCGACGATGGATCGGCGCCTGAAGTGGCGAATATCCTCGATGAGTGGCGGGCGCGAGATTTAAGGATAAATTTGTGTCGCAACGAGAAGTCGCTTGGTGTGTCCGCCGCGACAAATAGAGGTCTGCAGGCGGCCAAGGGCGAAATTGTTGCGTTTGTAGATCATGATGATCGTGTTGAGCCGGAGGCCGCAAGGCGTATTATTGAAGCCTTCGATCTTGGAGCGGATGTTGTCTATTCTGATGAACTTCTTACGGAAGAAAATTCTAGTATAGTGAGAAGTGTTGAGCTTCGTGGAGATTTTTCGCACGATTATTATCTATCTCATCCTTATTTCGTTCATCTTGTCGCTGTTAGGCGATCTATTGCAGTAGAAATTGGCGGTTTAGATGAAAATCTAAACATATCTACGGACATCGATTTTGTTTTGAGAGTTCTTGAGCGCTCTAAGAGTGTCTCTCATGTTCCTTCGCTTCTCTATCGATGGCGGGTCCATGGTAAGAGCCTGGGCCATGCAAAAAAGCCGCTAGTCATGCGAGAGACCGTAAGCGCCATTGAGCGGCATCTACGCCGCCTCGGGCTATCGGCCGAGGTTGTTGAGGGGGCGTCCTTCAATACATATAGTATTGAGTGGCCAAAATCGAAAGAGAGAACGCTAGCAGTGATGCCTACGCGTGATGGTATTGATTTTTTATCCAAGGCCGTTGGAAGTGTTCTTAAAACGACTGGTGATGATTTAGATATTGTAATAGTAGATAATCAGTCTGTTAAAGAAGAAACTCTTTCTTATTTCTCAAATCTTCCTGCTAGAGTTAAGGTTGTTCGCCATGAAGGTAAGTTTAATTTTTCTGTTATAAATAACCGCGCTGTTCGGTCGTGCGGAGATGGATACGGTAGAGTCCTTTTTCTAAATAATGATATAGAAAGTACTGAGAAGGGATGGCATGAGCGCCTTGCCGGCTTGGCGGACCGGTCCGATGTAGGGGTTGTGGGTGCCAGCCTCATGTATCCGGACTGGAGAGTCCAGCATGCTGGTGTTGTTCTTGGTCTGGGTGGCCCTGCCGAGCATGTTTTCAAGTTCGCTCAACTGCACCCAAATTCAACACAAAAGAATGTTGGGCCAGGATGTGCGTTCGCTGCCACGCGCGATGTTTCCGCAGTCACGGCAGCTTGTATGATGATGCGTCGATCTGTCTTTCTCGAAGTAGGCGGATTCGATGAGGCGCTGGTAGTCGGCTTTAACGATACGGATCTTTGTTTACGTGTTGGAGCGGCTGGCTATAAAATTTTGAATGATGGCGGTTGCTGGCTGGTTCACCATGAGTCTGCGACACGCAAGGTGACCAACCAAGTGCTGCATCCTGACGACGCCGCACGCTTTAGATCTCGTTGGGAGGCTTCGCTGCAAGCGGGCGATCCGTGGTATTCGCCTCTGGCCAGTCTGGATCCGTCGACGCTTGAGCCTGTGTCGCTTGACCGTGAAATACCGCCACGCGTGTCTCGGGTCCGTCTTGTTGGAGACCGGCATGTCTGATTGGCGCGGGGGCGTGCGTCGGTATTTTCGCGAGCTGCGTAAGCCCAGGCCAGCGTCGGACAAGGCTTGGGCTCGACGTCTCGACTTGACTGCACGAGCCGAGCTCAAGGCCGGCAATATCGCCCGGGATGCCGGGCGTTGGGAAGAGGCGGCGGGACATTATGCGGCGCATCTGCGTCTCAAGCCTGACGCCCATGCGATTCATGTCCAGCACGGCAATATGTTGATGGAGCTCGGAGAGCTTCACCTGGCTGAAGCTGCTTTCCGTCTGTCTTTACAAGCGCATGAAACTGCAGGCGCCTATGTGCAGCTTGCAATGAATCTGTCTACGCAGGGCCGCCGCGAGATCGCGCTGCAAAGCCTTGCGCATGCGCACAGCCTTGAACCCCGCAGCTCTGAAGTTGCGACTGCGTTCGATATTTTGCGCAATCGGACGCAATGGCCAAGTCGTCGTGCTCTGGGGCTGGATAGCGCGGACGACTCGCAGTTGTCTTCCGAAAGGGCGCTGTGGCTGCTGCGAGACTATGACGTCTTTCGCCGACACGTTCCCACTCCGCCGGCTCCGGTGAAGTCCCCGGCCAAGGTTCACGTGTGGATCGATGCGGTGAACGCGGGGCCCGCAAAACTGAGGGTGACCATTCGATCGCTTCAACAGCAGGATCACCAAGACTGGCAGGCCACCATCTTTGGGGCTCCCGAGCTGATCGATCATCCGGTCGGCTCTCTGATCGTGGCGGACGAGAGGTTCTCCACAGGCGGCCGCATAACGTCCGAGGAGCGTATCTCGACGCCGCTGGTGTTACTGTCTGCCGGGCTGGCTTTGGATCCCAATGCGCTGTCCTGGCTAATCTTTGCGCTCGAACGTACAAATTCTGATGTCGCCTATTCTGATCATGAGTACGGATTTTTCGACTGGCGTGACGGCCTGGCGCGGCGGGACCCGGTATTGTTCGCCGAGGCCGACCCTATAGATATCCAAACGACAGGCTACCCGCCTGAGATCGTCATTCTGGCGCCGTCAACGACTCTCAGCGGCCTTGACGATCGCCTAGGCGAGGTAAGGCGCAACCTTGTGCGGGACGCAACAACGAGGGGGGGGGCGGCTCATATTCCTCTTTTCTTGGGCGCGGTGATGGAAGTGCAAATTGAAGTCGATGCGACTCCAAAGGTTGTGGTTCCCTCGGCATGGAAATGCGCTGTCGTGGGAACGGATAATGAGGAAGCGGAACGCGGCCGAATTCAGGTGATCATCCCGACCCGAAACGAATCGGCGATGCTGTCTGCATGTGTGGAAAGTTTGCTAACCAAGGCAGCCGACCCAGAAGACCTGTCCTTTATCATAATAGACAATCGCAGTGATGAGCCCGCTATGAGCGCTCTTTTGGAGAACTTAACTGGACGAGGTCATGAAATATTGAAAATGGATGAGCCCTTTAACTGGGCGCGTTTCAATAATCATGCTGCACATGGACGAGACGGCGTCCTGCTATTTGCGAATAATGATCTTGAGATGTTGACCCAAGATTGGGACGCATTGTTGAAGGATCATTTGCGGCGTCAATGTGCTGGTGTGGTGGGGGCGAGGCTGGTTTATGCCGATCGCACAATCCAACATGGCGGAATCGCCTTTGGCGGCGGGGAGAGCGGGCTGACGCATGAAGGGGTGGGCGCGCCAAAAGAGGCGGTCGGCCCTCTGCAGCGTTGGACTCGTGCGCGTGGAGCTGCAGCGGTCACTGGCGCTTTTATGGCCGTATCTTCGGAAGTCTTCCAACGAGCCGGAGGGTTCAATGAGAGCCTAGCCGTCGCCTATAACGACGTCGATTTTTGTATGCGGGTCCGTGCGCTTGGATTGATGGCGATCTATGCGGGAGACATTGAAGCCATTCACTTCGAATCTCGATCGAGGGGGCGTAATGACACCCCCGTGAAAATCTCCTGGGACCTGCTTGAACGTCACGAAATCTTCAAAGACTGGGGGCGCGAGCTCCTGCATGATCCAAGTCGAAATCCCAACTGGCGAGGTGTGGACGCCAACCCGTTTCTTGGTCTGGCTCAGCCAAGCCTGCCTGAAATCCTGCGCCACATTGACCGCAGTGCGCGTCCCCGATCTTGGACGGTCGCCGCCCCTTCATTTGGGTAGAGATGCGGTGAAGCCAAACGTCCCGATGGTCGCGTGTCGTTTCGGCAAGACACTAGTCCCCCGCGAATTGCTGCAGTGATCATCACGTCATAGATGACCCGCGTGACGTATTGGATCAACTCGAAGAACTTTCTTAGTTCCGCTGAGTTTGTGCGCGGTACCTAGCGGATGTCATCGGGCTGAAGGATAAAATTGTTCGCCCTAAAGAAGCCAGAGGGGTCTGTCAGATTAAGTCTGGAAATGACGGGCACGCCTCTGCGGTCTCAGGCGCGTTGGTGCCGATTGATCGCGCGATGTTCACGCATTCGAGCCGGAAGAAAAAAAGAGCGCGCATTGACGCTGTTGGTGTCCAGTCCGCCTAGGCGCTGAACGCGGCAGTCAATGTTACGTAACCTGTGGGCACTTCTGAAAGCGTAACAGCTCCGACAGCCTCGAAGCTGCTGTAACGTCGCGGCTGGGCCGCCAAATTGATCTGATCCCCCGCTTAAGTATGATGTTTTCGCCATGGTCGCTGTGGATGGCCTTCAAAGTCGTCGCACACGTCTGGCCATCTGAAATTAGGTGGATAATGGCGTTCTCGGGCAGACCCTGAACGCCGCCTGCTCCGGCTAGTATGTCCAGTATGTTGCTGACACCGTAGATCAACTGGACGCGCCAAGGGGTGGCCACGTGACCCAAAACCGTCACGCCATTGGTGGGCCACAGCGCCAGAGACACGACCACCTGAGGGCTCACGACCTCGCCTCGAAGCGCCGACAGAATTTCTCTTTCGGCCTGCTGTGCCGACAGGTGCCGCGAGGCGCACCTACCCTGCGAATGGCAGGGTGATGTTGCCGTCTTGGACAACGACGAATGGAGGCAGTCCTGCTGTCGCAACCGCTGTAGCGCCCGCGGCTTAAGCTCCGCCTACGCCGCCACCGAAAAGAGCGCCGTCCGGCTAAAAAGCGCCATGCTGACGGCGTCGCGTGCGGTTAGAAAAAATGCGACGAGTGGTCATGACTTTCGCAGCTTGTGGCGAGGCGAATCTGTTCGAGTAGGCTGGGCTGGAGTCGAAGACGCTGGCCGTCCGAAAATTGGAATGGATCTAGGATCCGTGCTTGATCTGTGGAGCCTGTTCGGCGGCGAGATAAAGGTCGCGTTCCGCCTCCCACAAATCCCCGTAATCAACGCCTTGCCACTGTTCAAACCAAGGACCGCCGTTTGTGTAGTGTATGGCGGCGGGCGTTTTGGAGAGGGGCTCGTATTCGCCGACTAGGAAGTTCCATTCCAAATCCAGGCCGCCGATGTCCCGATCGTTCGAGATCCATTCAAACCGATGGAGAAAAGCGGGCGCGGCGTCGTTGACCGTGTCTGGCCGAAGGTCACGGACACTTTTGTGGCGACCATTAAACGCCATGAATGACGACCAATTCTTGCGCGGATATACGGTTTGAGCCTTGCCGTCCATTTTAATCTGGTGGCTCGGTTCGTAGGTGTGCTGGACCACGTACAGGGCCTTCTCGTTGTCGAGTTGATCGATCAGATCGTTGATGTCCTGAGTGAACAGGAAGTCGCAATCGACGAAAACAGACCATTGGTCGTAGGCGGCGAGGTAAGGCGTCAGAAATCGGGTCAAAGAAAATTCGGTCGAGGCCGTCGCGTCCGGAGCGCGATTGTACAGGCCGATTTCGCGCAGCGTCGGCTGCCGTAAGGGGGTCACCTCAATAGGGCGTTTGGCGTGCCGTAGAAGGGAGTGGCGGCATACCTGCCAAGCGATATCTTCGCGCGAATCGTAGCCGACAAAAATCTTGAGGGGACGAACGGCGTCGAACATCAGCAGGCTCCTGGTTACCTTCTGCCCAAACTATAGGCCATGGGCATGATGGTCGAGCCCGTTGTATGTTTCGAAGGCTGTTTCGGTCGGACGCCTTCGCAGAAGTTGGGTTGCGGGGGTGGCCGAGGGCCGCGGGGATGGTAGGCTCCAGAGTGGTTTTGGCGGAGGCGTTAGTGCCCTACACGATTTCGGTTTTTGGAAACTGTCAGGCAAATGGTGTTGCGGACTGTCTGGCGGCCATGTTGCCGACGGCCCGGATCCTCCCTGGTTTCGCTAGAGACATCCGAGAGGGCGTGGTTGACCTAGATAAAATCCTGTCGAGTAGCGATGCTGTCGTCACGCTGACTTCAATGCATGCGCGCGTAATGTCTGCGCTGAAGGCTCTCGGTCGTGATGCTATCCCCGTCGTTTCGTTGCCGACCATTTACTACACGGGATTTCATCCCGATTTCATCCATGCGACGGTCGATGGACAGGGGGTAAAATCTCCCGTTGGAAGCGGAAATTCGGCCATCGCCCTAGCTGCGTGGCGAGCAGGGTTAACGGTCGAGCAAACCTTGTCGCTGTTTCGTCGAGAGACGTTCGAGTATCTCGGCTATTTTGACTATGACCGCCGAGCGCAAGAGGGCTTCTTGGCGCAGGCGCTGGCTCTGGGTTTTGATTTCAGTGAAGATGTCCAGCGTTGGCGTGCGTCGGGATGTTTCGTTCATACGCCGAACCATCCGAAGCTTTCGGTCCTCGCCTCACTGGCGCGAGCGGCGCTGAAACGCCTGGGTATAGCTCCTGCGTTTCAAAACGTAGAACATCTTGTTCCAGATATATTCTCAACTAACGTAAGTTGGCCAGTGTACCCAGAAATAAGCGATAATCTTGGTGTTTTGGGTGAGTATGTATTCAAGCCGGCGGCGGGCAGTCGAAAATTAGCTGCGCCCTTGAAGGTGTTTGATCTTAGGGGGTTCGTCGAAGGATCGTTCGAAAATTATAAGTTGCTAGAGCCTAAAAAAATTGAGTCGGCTAGGTTCGATGATTTGAGATATGGTAGTCTCGCTGAAATTCTGAAGCCTTCGGGTGGTCATCCTTATAAAGGGCTTCCCGATCATCAGTTCTGGAACAAGTCCGTTCTTGGAGATTTCAAAAGAATCGATCCTGTCGCTCTGCCTGGTCATGCCCTTGAAAGGGACGATTTGATCGCAACTGCGGGAAGTTGTTTTGCGCAGCACATAGCCCGTGCTCTCTCTAAGAGCGGCTACTCCTATTATGTTGCTGAATCCGCCGATGGCCTCTCCGAAGATGAGGCGACGAGGCGGCAGTTTGGAGTGTTCTCAGCTCGCTATGGAAATGTCTACACTGGTGAGCAACTAGCGCAGCTTTTTGATCGTGCAGATGGCAATTTCGTCCCGGCCGACGACGTCTGGAGGCGCCCGGATGGAAAATTCGTCGACGCCTTCCGACCTCAGGTAGAGCCCGATGGTTTTGACAGCGAGGAGGCCGTTCTGCGGGCTCGGGCTGTGCATTTCGAGGCTGTTCGTAAAATGCTGCGAGAACTCGATGTATTCGTTTTTACCCTGGGTCTCACAGAGGCGTGGCGATCTCGCGCGGATGGTGCAGTCTATCCATTGGCCCCGGGGGTCGCGGCTGGGGGCATGGACCCTGAAAAATACGAGTTCCACAACTACACCGTCGAAGAAACCATCTCGGCGTTGGAACGTGCTTTAGACCGGCTTTGGAGCGAAAATCCGAATGCCCGGGTGATCCTCACAGTGTCGCCGGTTCCTTTGGCGGCGACCTATGAACCTCGTCATGTGCTTCAATCGACAACCTACAGTAAATCTGTGCTGAGGGTGGTAGCGGAAAAATTGAACCAAAAATACGAACTGATTGAATACTTCCCTTCTTACGAAATTATAACAGGCTCTTTCAATCGAGGTGCTTACTTCGAGGATGATCTTCGAAGTGTAACCGCCGACGGCGTGTCCCATGTGATGGAATTGTTCATGAAGCATCATGCACAAGGTGAGCGCATGGATGAGCAGCAAAAACTATCAAATGCCCCGAGTTCGAGAGAGCAACAGGAAGGTGAGGCTTTGGTCTGTGAAGAGGAGCTTCTCTCTCGCGTTTAAAGTAGAGGCTGGCCTGCGAAGTTCATCTCGTGTCGAGGCCAGCCTGCCGATACCTGCGGGCGTTTTCTATTTGTCATGCTCTGCCATGGCCCACTGGGCGAGGAGGCTCGCGCCTTTGGCGAAATCCGTCTGGGGAGACCAGCCGAGGTTTGCCTTGGCGGCGGAGATGTCCGCGATTGCGTGGCGAATATCACCTGCCCGAAATTCGCCGGTGATTTCCGGAGACGTGGTGTTCCCAAGCGCCTCGAGAATGCGTTCGGCGGCAAACCGGATCGAGATGCGCTCGCCGGAGCCGATATTGAAAACTCGGTTCGCCGCCTCTGCGCTGACACATCCCAAGATGAAGGCCTCGACGACATCGTCGACAAAAACGAAGTCGCGATAGATTTCTCCATCTTCAAATATGCGCAGCGTTCTGCCTTCCAAGACCTGCTGGCAGAAGATGGACAGGACGCCTGTATAGGGATTCTGAAGCGATTGGCCTGGCCCGTAGACGTTTTGTAAGCGCAGACGCACAGTCTCCCAGGGCACCGGTGTTTGCTGCAGTAGATATTCCTGCATCAATTTACTTGAGCCATACACCGAGCCGGGTCGCAGAGGGCAGTCTTCCGGAGTGGGGATGGGTGTCAGCCGGTCGCCCATTTGGTCGAAGAGATCAAACTCTCCTCGCGCCATTGCTGCTGAATCACGCGGTTGGGGGACGACAAGCTCGCCCTTTTTGTTCTGATAGGCTCCTTCACCGTAAGCGGCGCGGGTCGCGGCTAGAACGATCCGGCGCGGAGGTGTCGGAAGTCGTTTGAGGCTCTCGAGCAGATAGGTCGTGCCCATGACGTTGACGTCACAGTAACGCGCCGGTTCGTCCGCGGACTGGCCGGTGCCTGTTTCAGCCGCCAGATGGATGACGACGTCCGGGCGAGATGCTTGAAGCGCATCGTAGAGCGCCGCGCGATCACGAACGTCGCCGACCACCAAGTCGCACGCCGTAAACGGGGCAGGATTTTCGCCGTGCACCTGAGGGTGCAGGTTGTCGAACGCCGTCACCGAGGCGTCGGCCTGCGTCAAACGCTTGCAAAGGCGAGAGCCGATGAAGCCAGCTCCGCCGGTCACGAATATTCTGAGATCAGAGAGGTTCAATAAAAGTCCTTTCGCGATCCTCGTCGCGCTGTTTCGTGCGGAGCGATTCTGCCTGATTGAGAACCGATTTTACTTGGGCCATCAGCCGATGTGATGTGTAGCGGTCAGCAAGTCGAGTTTCGGCCTTCCGGAGCGTTGAAGTGTGGAGATCATCATCCGTGATGAGTGAGCGGATTGAAGAAGCCCACTCCTCCTTCCGAGACGCCAACAATCCGGCGCCGCCAGCGCATGCAGACGCATAGACAGGCAGATCGGAGGCCACGGTGGCGATGCCGGCCGATGCATACTCGACCCATTTGGTGTCCGCTTTGCACCGGTTGAAGCTTGAATCTTGAAGGGGCGCCAAGCCAACGGTCCAGCCCAGAGACGCCAGCTTCTCGAGAAATCCAGTGTAATCGCCAACACCTTCATGGTGGCGGACGCGAGGCCCAAAAACTTCCAGACCCTTTGGCGGGCGAATGCTGCCAAAAGTTTCAAATCTCAGGTCAGGAAACTCGCCCATTAGATCGTAAATCACCGGCAGCACCATGTCCAGGTCGGCGCTGTGTCCGCCGGTTCCCATGTAGCCAATCACTCGGGGGATGTTCGGGCGAGCGCGATCAATGAGGCCTTGCGAAGCGCAGTAGATGTCGCCTGCAACGATGGGGGTGCTTATTCCGTGCTCCCCAAGCACGCGCTTGAGTTCGGGCGTTGAGGCATAAATTAAATCTGACGCTTCCATCGCGAACCTCAGCGCGGATAGGCGTTCCGGTGCATTGTAGCGTGCGTATTTGGCCGGCCCCAAGCTCAGGGGCACGTTCAACAGGTCATCATCAATGTGGAAAATGACAGGAATGCCCTTTCGCCGCGCGCCGGCGATCAAGGAGGTTCCATTGTCGCCCGTATAACGGGAGAGCACCATCCATGATGCATTGGACCGTTCCAGCAAGGCATCGACTACATGCCCGTCCGCCCAATCGGCCGAGTCGCTGACCATGGTCAGGTGGTGATCGTCGGATAGCGAGACTGGGCGCTCGAAGCTTATGACCTGGGTCGCGGAGACAGGATCCGCCACGACCAGAATGTTCTGCCTCGTTGTCGGTACGACTGGTGAAACGCCGATATTGAGCAAGGCGCGGAAGCGTCGCGCTACGTCTTCGCTCTCGCAGGGCAGATCGATTTCGCGCAGAAACGCCTCTTGGCGTTTCAGCAGAGCGCTTCGTTCATGCAAAGCTTTCTGGCGAAACTCGAGGACGTCGCCTGGGAGGCTGACCGCAGGCAGGCCGCGGTAGGCGTCCACGTCCATTATCCCGTCCGGATCTCGCCATACCGCGACAGGAATGCCTGCGGCGATCATGTCGATCAGAACGGATGAAGGCGGCGATATTCCATAGAGGAAAGAAGACAGATCCAGCCGATAGATGGGCTGGTCCGCAATCTGGAAATCCAGACCGATTGCCCCCAGGGAAAAACCACGCTTGCCGCCGGGGTGGGGGCGCAGGGCAATGGTCTTTCCAGCGGCGTTAAGCGCGCTGACGAACCCCACGAACATTTCCATGAAGGAGTCGCGCGACTTGCCGGACGAGTTGAAGCGAACCGAATGAAGGTTCTCGCAAATCAGACCTTCCGCCATGACGGGTGTGCGGACATCTCGCGAGGGGAGAAAGGCGGTGGGCCCGCTTTGATAATACTTCGGCCTCTGGCTTGCGGCCATGGAGTGCTGCTTATCGAGCGGCGTCCATCCGGCCACGATATCTGCGGCAAAGCGCACGCCTTGACCATGAGCGGCATTGTGGTCGCGGTTCTGAAGAAACCCTACGCACTCATAGCCATGCTGGAGTGTGATGCAGACATAGGTCGAAGGCGCCGCACGCATGACATCATGCGTTTCCGAATGCGCCGAGAGGTTCGATTCGCTCGCCGCAATTATGAGACCCTCTCCGCCATAGAGCGGGATCACGGCATCAAACGGCGTTGCATAGAGTTTCACGCTGCCGAGCGTCTCCTGGCGCAGCGTCTCCAGTTCCTTCTGCCAGAGCCCGGAGCGGTCGCGACCGCCGAACTTCTCGGAAACAAGGAACAGGATCTTGTCGTCGCGCTCAGCCGCTGCCATCAGCGCAAGGGGCCGTAGGATGTTCACGTCCTGCAGAAGGTTGATCAGGAAAACGAGGCGGCGTTTCATTGAGCCTTCTCCTGCCAAAGGAGTGCTGTGAATGCGGCGTCGCCTTCGGACACCATCACGTCCATGGAAGGCGCCAACCGCTTACAAGTCTCCGTCATTTTAGCCATGACGGTCTTGTAGCCCGGTAGTGCAGACGTGATCCTCTCGAGAGGGTGGGGCTTCAACAGATCGCTCTCTGTCTCGCTGGCCAGGGCGGACAAAGGAATCCGGCATATGATTTCGTCACGCCCTTCAAGCGTGTGAAACGTAAGATAGGCGCGAAATTCGTCTTTCAGGTGAGGAAGGAGCCGCTCAGAGAAATTGATCGCTGAAACTCCCTGCTCTCCCTCGATCCACAGGTCGTAACGAGGTCCAGGTCGACTGAATGGTCCGGCGATTGAGAAATGCCCAAGCTTTTGTATCGATCGATGGCAATCGTTGGGGCTGCTGACGCCATGCAATACGCCGAGCGGCGATATGGGGGCGGAGGTGTCGGAAAGAGTCGGCTTGAGCGCCAGCAGGGATGACAGGAAGGTGGCGAGCTGTGCGGCCTCGATGGCCGGGTTGCCGAGTTGCGTCATGCGCTTCGCAAGCTCCGGAATGACCCGCGGCCTCATGCGTAACTCGCCTCTGGCAAGGTCGCTCACAAGTGCTTTCGAACTTTCGTAGATGAAGTCGTTCAGAGCTTCGTAAAGAGGGTAGCCCGTCGACAGAATCTGGGCCCCGGCGGTGAGCGCCGTCAGAGCCCGGTTCATGGATTTTGCGATACTGAAAGGCTGTGCATTGACGGGGATGAAGGCGATCAAAGCCTCGTCAAGAAGTTGGTGTTCTTTTGCTTCGCTCCACTCTTGGACGGAAACGGTGGCGGGAAGAGAGTTAATTCTCTCGAAGCCGGCAGCGGTCAGGCTGCGGCGGTTCGTCAATACGGTGACATCCACGACATGGGAGCCGGCGAGTTGGCCGATGGCTTCCCCAAACGCATCAAGGTCGCGCAAGCCAACAGGAAAGCGTGGATTGTCTCCCTGACCAAACCATGCAACGCGAAGGTGCTTTGACTCAGCGGCAAGCTGGAATTTGCGCCCAAGCTTGGCTGCCAGGTCGTCCATCTCTGTGATGATGAAGGGGTCATTCATCACGTGACTGGGCTTGCCAGGCCAGAAATGAGCGGCAACCCCCGCCATTGTGGGGGTAGAGCAAAGGGCAAAATCGACCGACGCGTTTATTGCGCTCATCCAACTGCGCTGTTGGAGCAGACGACTATCCAATATCTGGGAAAAATTATCGTCGAAAAAGTCGATTCCGACGATTTTCCCGGCAGCATGTATGATTTTTGCGGTGGATAATCCTCGCGTATCATAGCATTTGCTTAGGATGAATGTATCGAATTCTCCAGTATGCTTCGATTTGAACTCTTCTATTGGGAGTAATGTCAGGGAGTGGCCTAAGGCCTGTAGCATTTTTTCAATGCGAAGATAACGTATCCGTGATCCTGCGCTTGATCTGTATTTTACTGATGGGGTGAGGACACAAATCTTCATCAGGACAGGCTCTTCAACACCGATAGGCCCGAGAGCAGGCGCACCCATTCTGTTGCGGGGCGAGTATCGCTGTAAATCGGGTCGATCGACTGGTTGAAGGTCTTCTGTTCAGGCGCCAAAGCGGTGATGGCGGTCGTGCAGACATTGAGCTCGCCATTCATGATCGCGTGAAGGCCAAAGGCGATGTCCTCGTCGCCAGGTTTCGATCTGTCGACCGGGAAGCCGCCGGCTGCGTCCCATGAGGACTTCTTATAAGCGGTAAGGCGTCGACGATTGGCTGCAACGGAGAAGGTCGAGAGGGGAAGGGCCGATGCAGCGAGCGGCTCGTAGAAGGTCAGGGTCGGCGTTCCCGAAAAGCTAATCTGCATAGGAAATACTCCCGAGCTGAAGAATCGGAGCATTCTGTCGCCGCGGCCGATGGAGGCTTGGACGACAGCGCAGGACGCTGTCGCGATGTTGTCGAGCGTTGCGAGAGAGGCCAGTCCCGCTAAGGTGCGGACATCGTGCAGCATCATGCCTACCTCAAGTGTGAGGAATAGTGGCGTCTGAACCTTCTCGGCGGCCATGTTGATGCTGTGCGCGACGGTTCTGCCAGCCTCCATCACCAAAAGGTCTGGGAAGATCGCTTGAAGCGGCTCAGGCACGCTGTCGACAGAGGGCGCTGCTATGATGACGCTGACTCCAACCCCTTGCTGAGCTCGAAGGGCTTCCATTGTAAGTCGCAGGCTTTCCATGTCCGTGTCCGTCTCCACCACCAGGATCGCGGTGACGATGTGAGGCAGTGGAGATGTGTCCGAGAACAAGGCGCCCGGCGCGTCGGGGGAGATCGGGAACAGCAAGGTGGCGTCTTCGGCCGTTTCGTTCTCCATGAAGCGAATCGTCAGGGCGCTCGAATGAGGGGGCGAAACAAATTCTGTGTCGGGGCCGATAGGTGACAGGCGCGCCAATGAGGAGGGGCCATGTGTCGGCTGCGCCGCAGCGGGAACTTCGACATCCCCCGGAGCTATCATCCAGCGCGGTTTGCCGCGTATCACATCTGCGATCAAAAACGCCCCATGATCGGCTGGCGTCGAAATTAGTGCGCCGATAGTCGGTAACTGGTCGTGGCCAATTTCCAATGTGCGCCCCTGTGGTCGAGGAGTCGGTGCCGCAGGTTGGGAGGGTAGCCTGACTTTGCCGTTTTCAGTGGTCGTCAGCTCGATGCCCAGCACGCCTCGGGCCCAGTCCGAAAAGGCCTGCGTCAGGACGCGCTCGCCGCCCAAGGCGTATGCGGTGTCGATCTTGATGGTTGAGATCATGGTCGTGGGATGAACTTTCGCCAACTGACGATCGGCCAAGCTCTGGTTCAACCCGCCGAGCGTCTCTGTGACCGAGGCAAGCTCGGCGTGGTGATCCCCATTTCTGGCCAGTGACGGATAGGCGATGACTTGTGCGTCGATCCAGGCTCCGTCGCCGTCATCCAGTATGATCAAGAGCGGACTATAGGGGTTCGCAAGACGGACGTCGGCGATCCCGAGGATATCGATGGCTACCGATTGCTCGGAAAGCAGGCGGAGTTCGCCACCGGTCATGTCCCATTGGAAGGCTCGGAGAGCAACATTTGAGGGAGAGGTTGACGTCAATCTCAGCCGAAGATCAAAGCGAGTGACGAACCACGCGTCCGAGATCGGGTGAGAAGACTGGAGGGATAGTGTCGCTTCCTGATGTATTTGCGGGCGCTGGCCTCGGCTTAAATCTTCAAACGTCCGCAACAAGTCTTCCGACTGCTGCTCTAAGTCTGAGGTAGTGGGAAGAAAGCCGATGGCGACGCCGCCTAGCGTTCGCAAATTATCAGTCGCAAACTCAGCAATTTTGCGCCACGGCCACGGTTGAGCCGTAGGGGAACGTGAGGTGATGGCTTTGGCCGGCGTTTGATCCTGGCGAGTGGAAGGCGGCGTATGTCTTCGCGAATTCGATCCACTGGCCGGCGTTATCTTCCTGCCTTCGTTCTGGCCGTGTCTAATAAAGTGCAGGAGCGGATTGGCCTGAGCTTCCGCAACATCGGGGTTCTGCGCAAGGTAGGCAGCGGCATCGAATTGTGGGCCGGGATTTTTTCCCTGCTTCCAGCCATGATCGAGATAGTGGGCGGCGACGTTGTGATTGCCTTTGGGTAGGCCTGGAACCTGTGCTCGATACCAGGCGGAATCGAACAGGGGCGTGGACAGCAACTCCATCACGTCCTTGCGACGTTCAACGAGCATGGCGTTGGCAGGGGGAGCGGGCTTGTGACCTTTCGCGCGCCCCTGCGTGACGAAATGAATCAGGGGATTGAGGCCTGACTTCGATATCCCTGCGTCCTGGCTCACATACCAGTGAGTATCGAAGTCGGGGCCCGGCGATCGCCCCTCGCTGCCGCCGTGGTGAAGGAAATGCTCGAGCGGCGCGGCCTTGGCCTCCCGGACATCGCGATATTTGGCGAGGTACCACTCCGCATCGAAGAGGCCGCTGGCTAGTATCATGGCCATGGCTTCGCGTTCGTTCTTCGGGGGGGATTGAGGTTTTTCCGCATGGCGCTTGAGCAGTCGGTTGGCCCAGGCCTTGAGGCGTCTCTTGATCGACCGCCTTGATGCGGCGGGTTTGGATGCTGACTTGGCGAGAGGGCGCTGCGCGGTGGAGGGGGGCCGTGGAGCGTCGCCGACTGCGATTGACTGATCCGTCGTCCGCGCGGACGCCTTTTCGATCCTCAGTTCGTTTTCAGCCGTACTCAGCTTCGCGGCCAGCGAGGTCAGTTCCCGCCCGAAATTGAGCGCCTCCTTCCGGCGGGTCTCCACTTCTTCGTTTACAGCGCGCAGGCGTTCGTCGCCCCGGGTCGCCTGTTCCCGCGCATAAGACAAGGCGGCGCGTTCGGACGCCAGGGTAACGCGCAGTTCCGCTACATCTTCGCTGAGGCGATCCGCACGGGCGATCCGGTCGGCCAGTTGGTGCTGCAGGTCCAAAATGCTCGAGACTTCACGTTCGGTGATTTCGCTGGACGAGCCCAATTTCTTGTCGTTGCCCATGAATTTCGTCTACGTCTTTCAGCGTGTGGTGGTGCTGGAGGCACTACTAAAGAATGGCTTAAGTGTGTAAACCCTGCAGGTCGCCCTGCAGCAACCTGAGACGACCTTTGCCTGCTTCCGGATCCTTTGCAGCCCCCCTGCCTCTGCCGATCTATCCAGAACGTAAGGCCTTCCACGGCCCGGGCGAATGGACCTTCATTACGCCTCGGGATTCAAAAGGTTGGATACTGGATGCGATATGTCGAGAGATCGGCGGTCGACAAGAGGGGGCTTGGGAAGTTGTCTATGGGTTAAGTTCTATACCTGAGGCGAGGAATTATTTCTTTTCTCATTACTGGAACTATTTGGATGCAATAAAGAAGCATACTCATATTTTGGATGGAAATGTCCTTGTATGGTACACGCATCCGCGGGATATTCCGTACAGTATTGATGAGCAAGTGGTTGGGTTTAATAAAGCCCACAAGGTGCTGTTTACCTGCAGTGAGTATAGGGATCTTTGGTTGAGGCGAGGGGTGAGGCCTGAGAAGGCCGTCGTGATCCTCGGCGGTGCTGACCCGCATTTGTTCTTGGGACATGAGAGAAGGGGCGGGAATGTCGTCGGGCTTTCCGCGTCCTTCTACGAGCGGAAAAATCCAGACGCCTTGCTTGAAGTCGTTTCGAGAATGCCGGAGCGCGACTTCGCCCTTGTCGGCCGGAAGTGGGAGGAATATTCGCGATTTTCAGAGCTTAAGGCGCTGAAAAATTTCACATATATTCAAGCTACATACGAGCAGTATCCAAGCCTTTATCGCGAGTTCGATGTCTTCCTCTCCATGGCCATGCTGGAAGGGGGGCCGATCCCTCTGATCGAGGCCATGATGGAGAACGTTGTTCCTGTCGCCAGCCGAACTGGTTTCGCGCCTGATCTTATCGATCACGGCGTTAACGGATATCTGTTCCCCGTGGGGGCAGGCGCCGATGTCGTTGCGCCGTTGATCGACGCCGCATTCTCGAACCGTGCCGATATCAGGCGCACCGTCCTTCCCTATAGCTGGGATGAGTTCGCTCTTGCGATCCACGCCCTTTGCGAAAAGCATGATGCGGCTGCCTCTGCTGCAGGGGGGGCTGAGCTGTCTCGACGGGACGCGAGCCCGGCCAACGCACGTGAGTTTCCTGCGCCAGACCAAGGCGATGTAGAAAAGGTGCGGCGGTTTTCGAAGCTGAGCCAAATTGAGCGAAATTCGGAAGCGCGCTTGGCCGCCGCCCTTTCTCGTGTCGAGCCTACAGGGGCGAAACAGGTCGTGGTCGTGACCGGAGCGTCGTCATTGCAAGACATAGGCAGGACGCCGGCCCTGTCTCAACTCGCTGAGGTCGGTTTGGACCTGGACCTGCTTGTCGCGACCGGCAACCAAAAGTCGGCGAGTTTGTTTGAACGCGATTTGCGGTTCTCAGCGCTGGACGGTCTGGTCGAGGTATCGGCCGCCGACGTGGAGGCTTGCATCGCCAAGGTCGTCGACTATGGCCCTGTGGCCGTGATTCCGTCTGGCGCGGAGCTGTCGCCAGAAACTGCGTCCAAGGCCCTGGCCTTGGTTGAGGCTTGGCACGCGGGTGATCATCTCTTGGAGCATGATGGCGCGCGGCTGAGAATTCCTGCTCGTTCGGCTCATCCAAAACCGAGGTTAGAGCCAATTGTGCGCGAAATAGCTCCCGCGTTGCGGTTGGAGGCCGGGGGGGGGCTTAGGATCGCTGTTGATGGTCCCGCTGGGCCGCGCACAATCGTGCGTAGGAGCGGGGGGAGGCGAGGGCGCGTTCTTGAACTCCCTACGCCGTTGGATCTTGTAAAAAATACGCCCTCTCGCCTCCGTTGGGCTGCGGGGGATGAAAGTTCGATGTTATTTTCAGGGGTTGCCGGAAATCTAGCCCCCGATATGGTGCGAGCCTATCTGAACAGGGGAGGGGCGGGCAATCCCATTGTCGAGGCGTTCGCCAACGCTATCGGCGCCCAAATTTCCCACGCAGAAGACCAAGCGGACGATGACGCCACTGGCGTGTCTGTTGTTTGGGGGGTTCTAAGAGGTAGTGACAAGGTCATCGCGCGCGCTCGGCGGGATGGAAAGCCTTTCTACTATATCGACCATGCGTATTTTGGGCGTGGGCACGGGCTGAACTACCGGATTTCGCGCGATTCTTATGATGCCGGACCGGTTCGAGTATGTCCGCCGGACCGTCTCGAAGCTCTTGGCGTTCAACCGAGATCATGGCGCAGCGCGGGAGATACTATTCTTGTGTGCCCGCCTACACAGTTCTTCTGCGATGCTCATGGCTGCGCTGATTGGCTTCAGCAGACGATGAGAGAGATTCGGCACGCCACGGACCGACCGATCGAGGTCCGGGCTAAACCAGTAGCCGGCCAACCGGTCGAGCCGCTTGATAATGCCTTCGAACGCGCTTGGGCAATAGTCACTCATTCATCGAATGTCGCCGTGGAGGCTGTCGTAGCCGGCGTGCCCGTTTTCGTTTCGGAGGCAAGTGCTGCGGCGCCAGTTGGAGAAACTGATCTCTCGAGAATTGAGGTGCCGCGTCGTCCGGATCGGAGCGCTTGGTTGGCCCATTTGGCCTATAGTCAGTTCTCGGCAGCTGAGATCGGGGATGGTCGTGCGTGGCGGCTGCTTCTTGAAAACGAATCCAGGGAGCTTCACCGTTGAATGCGAAAGGCGAGTTTCTGCTTATCGGCGTGTCGGCCTGCGCGGCCGATAATGAATCGATGGCTCGACGATTGACCGAAACGGCATCGAGGGTGAATGGCGAGGGGGTGGCCTACACCTACGGTAAATTTCCTGTCCCCGGGACGAGTCGTCAAAATCTAGATCCTGCTTCACCCGACATGTTGAGGCTGAGAGAGATTTTGGTCGCCACTAAGGACGGATCGTACCATTACGACGGCTGTGTCCTCGTTGCCCTGAATCGCACGCTGAGTTCCGTCCGTGGAAAGTCATTGGCGGTTTTGGGGCGAGACGATGATAGTATGATCGTCTTGCCTCCCTATGTGACTGAGAAGGCGGTTCGTTTGGTTCTTGCTTTGTGGTTGAGTGGCGCTGCATTGAGTCTGTCCGCCTCGACTTGGAGTGCGGCTCTCTCGAGTGCGGGTCGTGCTCTCGACATTTGAAAATTCTTAATGATAGGACGATGAGCTTCGGCGGCATGTCCAGATTGGTGATTTATGACCTTTCCCGTTTCTCCATCGATTTTTTCGGATAATCCGTATCGAGCCGAGTGGTTTGAGGAAAACTATGTTTTCACTCCAGACGGCCCCACTAACTCTCCCACGCATCATTGCAAACTCACCTTCGATATCACGAAGCCATTTATCAATAAAGCGCGCACAGCTGTGGATGTGGGCTGCCGTATGGGTGAATACACAAGGTTTTTGAGCAAAAATTTCGACAATGTTTTCGCATTCGATGCGAATCTTCATCCGAGATTTCCTTGGAACGTAGATCTATCAAATACCACACACTTCAACTGCGCTCTGGGTGACGCTCAAGGAACGATCGAGATGTTTGGGGGGACGCATCAGACCGTTGAAGGACAAATGAAGGAAGTGCCGGTGTTTCGACTCGACGACTTTGGTCTAGAAGATGTCGACTACATCAAGGTCGATGTTGAAGGTTTCGAGAGGAAGGTACTTCTTGGTGGCCAGAAAACAATCTCCGCTTTCCGGCCGCTTATCGTGATCGAACAAAATGATGTCCGGCTGGCGGATGAAGAGCCTTATGCCGCGAAGACCTATCTCGAGAGCATCGGGTACAAGCATGTGGCCACCTGCCCCAGAGGGTGGGACCTTGTCATGATGCCTGAGTAGAGCTGCTTGAACTAAAGCTTGGCGTAGGCTTCTGCTATGCGTTGTCTGTGCGCCGCGGGACTGAACTTCGACGCCTGCTGCTGCCCCGAACGTTCCAGATGGTTCACGAGATCGGTGTCCGCATCCAACTTCACGATGCCGGCCTTGATTGTGTCTGTGTCGTAGGGATCGACCATTAAGGCCGCTTCTCCCGCCACCTCGGGCAGAGATCCGGCCGTTGACGTCAAAACCGCTGTGCCCAGCAACATGGATTCCAGTACAGGCAGCCCGAATCCTTCGTAAAGAGAGGGAAACAGTGTTGCCCTGGCTCCACGTATCAGAGTGTTCAGCATCGCAGCGCTTAGGAAGTCGTGCTTTATTATTCTGCCTCTACGCAGATCGTTGTCGCTTTCTATGACTGAAGCGATGAGCGAGCCTTCGCCACCATCGAGCCAGGATCGACCGCCCACGATTACTAAGGGCGTCCGAACTCCGGAGGACAGGTAGGCTTCAACAAGGCGGTTGACGTTCTTCTTCGGCTCAATAGCTCCGTAGAAGAGAAAATATCCTTTCCAGTTCAGGTCAAAGACGTCGGCGACATATCGCTCCGCCTCTATTTCAGGCATGCTCAGTATTTCTGAAGGGATGCTGACGGACTGGTAGGTAGTGGTGATCTTGTCGTCGGGTGCCGAGAGCATAGTGACAAGGTCGTTTCGCGTGGTTTCGGAAACCGTCAGTATATGGTCTGCTCTGTCGACTATTTCACGGCACATCGACAGATATGCCGCCTTCTGCTCATTGGTTGTGTGGGGCAGCTTGAGAGGAATTAGGTCGTGAAATGTATAGACGTTCGCCTGACCTCGAGCGTGCAGGGGAAGAGGGCACGTCCAGTGCATTATGTCCGGTGCGTACCGGTCCGGAAAGAGGACAGGTGTAAAGCGGCCGTTGAGGCGATGAGCGCGCAGCGCATAGTCGAAGAGTTTCTGGGAGGCCCAGTGTTTTGATGCTCGAGGGCGGCCGCCTCCAAGCGTGGACCAAATTATCTCTTCGCTGACTTCAACCTTTGTCGGCGTACGACCTCGATGGGTGGTTCTTGTCATCCACCAACGTGTGAACTTGCCGGCGCCTGTTTTGCGAGCCGTGATGTCGCTCAGGCTGATTGTATTTAGCAGGTTGTCTTTCGAAACTTGGCCTTGGGGGCCATAGAGAACTTCAGCTGAATGGCCGAGATCGGACAGCGCATCAAGCAGATTTCGCCCATATGTTGCGATCCCGGAGCCCTTGGGCAGCGAGAGGTTGAACGCGTCGATGCAAACCTTGGCCATGCTGCTGTTTTTCAGATCGTTAAGCCACCGGCGCCTTGGCCCCGATCTTGATGGCCAGGTCGTCGAAGGCGATCAGTTCGGCGGCCAGGGCTTCGAACTGGCTCAGCGGCACCATGTTGGGGCCATCCGACGGCGCATTATCCGGGTCCTGGTGCGTTTCCATGAAGACTGCATCGACGCCGACGGCCACCGCCGCGCGCCCGAGCACCGGCACGAACTCGCGCTGACCGCCCGACGACGCGCCCTGCCCGCCCGGCTGCTGAACGCTGTGGGTCGCATCGAACACGACGGGGCAGCCGATCTCGCGCAGCACTGGAAGCGCCCGCATATCGCTGACCAGAGTATTGTAGCCAAAGCTGGCGCCGCGTTCACAGGCCATGACGTTGGGATTGCCGGCGCCAACCACCTTGGCGATCACGTTTTTCATGTCCCAGGGAGCCAGGAACTGACCCTTCTTGATGTTGATCGCCTTGCCGGTAGCGGCGGCGGCCAACAGCAGGTCGGTCTGGCGGCTGAGGAAGGCCGGGATCTGCAGTACATCGACGACCTCGCCGACCGGGCCACACTGAACCTCGGAGTGAACGTCTGTCAGGGTCGGCAGGCCGGTCACCTCGCGAATCTCGGCGAAGATCGGCATGGCGTCTTTCAGACCGATGCCCCGCGCGGCGCTGGCGCTGGTCCGGTTCGCCTTGTCGAAACTGGTCTTGTAGATGATGCCCACGTTCAACCGCTCGCCGATTTCCTTCAGGGCATGGGCCGTCTCCAGCGCGTGCTGGCGGCTCTCCATCTGGCAAGGACCGGCGATGAAAGCGATTCTTGCGCCGCCGCCGATGACGACAGGCGTCCGAAGACCTTCGGACAACGTAATGACAGCGTTGGGAGTTTTCATGTTGGCGGCCTAACATGAGCGAGGACTGTGTGGCCATAGTACAAGTTGTGACGGGCCGCGGAGCATCTGCTTAATGCGTGACACCGCCCCCATCCCCCGCTATCTCGCGCGCGTGATGAACGAAACAGAACGCCAGTCGGAAGAACGCAGCTGGGAGACGGCGAAGACGCTCGCCGAGGCCTTGCCGTATATTCAGGTGTATGACCGCGAAACCGTGGTCATCAAATACGGCGGTCACGCCATGGGCGAGAGCGCGGTGGCGCGTCAGTTTGCGGCCGATGTGGTGCTGCTGAAGCTGATGGGCGTGAACCCGGTGGTGGTGCACGGCGGCGGGCCGCAGATCAGCGCCATGCTGGACAAGGCCGGGGTGAAGTCCAGCTTCGTCGACGGGCTGCGGGTTACCGATCCGGCGACGATGGAGGTCGCCGAGATGGTGCTTTCGGGCGCGGTGAATAAAGAGATCGCCCACTGGATCACCATGGCCGGCAAGGAGGCGGACGTGCGCGGCGTCGGCCTGTCGGGCAAGGACGCTGGTCTGTTGACGGTTGAGAAGACGCGCCGCACCAAGCGCGACCCGGACAGCATGATCGAGCACGAGGTCGATCTGGGCTATGTCGGCGAGCCGACGAAGGTGGATCCCAAACTGATCGCGGGCCTCATCGCGTCCGAGACGGAGGACTGGGTGCCGGTCATCGCCCCCATCGGCGTGGCCGAGGACGGTCAGACCTACAACGTCAACGCCGACACGGTGGCCGGCGCCGTGGCGGGGTCGCTGAACGCCAAGCGGATGCTGTTGCTGACGGACGTGCCGGGGGTCAAAGGCGCGGACGGCGACATCATCCGCCAGATGACCCTGGACGAGGCGCAAAACCTGATCGACACCGGCGTGGCCACCGGCGGCATGATCCCCAAGCTGGAGACCGCCATGGCCGCCGTTCGCGCGGGCGTCGAGGCGGTGGTCATTCTGGATGGGCGTCGGCCGCACGCCATGCTGGTCGAGTTGTTCACAGAGTTCGGCGCCGGCACCCTGGTGAAGGCGTCTTGAGCGACCCCCATTCCACATCCCTTGGGCATGTGCGCGCCTGGGTGTTCGACATGGACGACACCCTGTATCCGCGCGAGCAGGGTCTGATGCGGCTGGTCCAGGCGCGCATCAACGCCTTCGTGGTCGAGGCCGTCGGGCTGGAGCCCGAGGCCGCAGCCGCGATGCAGCGTCAGTTTCTGGACGAGCACGGCACGACCTTGGCCGGACTGATGGCCAACTATGCAGTCGATACCGAGCGGTTTTTGCGCGAGGTGCACGACGTGCCGCTGGACGGTGTCGAGCCCAATCCGCGTCTGGCCGAGCGGCTGAATGCCCTGCCCGGTCGTTGCTATGTCTTCACCAACGGCGCGCGTGAATACGCCCACCGTGTGCTGGACCGGATAGGCGTCGCTGACTGTTTCGAAGGCGTTTTCGCCATTGAGGATGGGGATCTGACGCCCAAGCCCAATCCCGCGACCTTCCGCCGGATGATGGAGCAGTTCGGCATCGATCCGCACCGATCCGCCTTCTTCGAGGACACGCCCAAAAACCTTGAGCCGGCCAAGGCGCTGGGCATGGCCACGGTCCTGATCGGCGACGGCCATGGCAAGCCGATCGGGCCGCATATCGACCATGTGGCCCCGGACCTTTTCGACTTCCTTTCTGATCTGAGCTTCAAGGACGCCGCATGACCGATCTGTCGCATCTCGAATCCGTCGTCGAGGCCGCCTGGGAACAGCGCGCCGAGGTGTCCGCCGCCACGCATGGCGAGGTGCGCGACGCCGTTGAAACCGCCTTGGCCCTGCTGGATTCCGGGCAGGCGCGCGTCGCCTCGCGCGGCGCGGATGGCGTCTGGACCACGCATCAGTGGCTGAAGAAGGCGGTGCTGCTGTCCTTCCGTCTGAACGACAACCAGATCATGCGGGCGGGCGCGCCGTCCGTCATGCCGCTGTCGGTGGATCATCCCGTCGCCGTTGGTCCCTTCTGGGACAAGGTGCCCAACAAGTTCGGCGACTGGACCGCGTCTGATTATCAGTCGGCCGGCTTCCGCTCGGTGCCCGGCGCCATCGTCCGTCACGGCGCGCATATCGCCAAGAATGTGGTGCTGATGCCGTCGTTCGTGAACATCGGCGCCTTCGTCGACGAGGGTTCGATGGTGGATGCCTGGGCCACGGTCGGCTCTTGCGCCCAGATCGGCAAGAATGTGCACCTGTCGGGCGGCGCGGGCATCGGCGGCGTGCTGGAGCCGCTGCAGGCCAATCCGACCATTATTGAGGATGGCTGCTTCATCGGCGCCCGCGCCGAGGTGGCCGAGGGCGTGATCGTGCGCGAGGGCGCGGTCCTGGCCATGGGCGTCTACTTGTCGGGCTCGACCAAGATCGTGGACCGGGCGACGGGCGAAGTCTTCCGGGGCGAGGTGCCAGCCTATTCGGTGGTCGTGCCGGGGTCGCTGCCGGATCCCAATGGCGGGCCGTCGTTGTACTGCGCCGTCATCGTCAAGCGTGTGGACGCGCAGACGCGGGCCAAGACCGGCGTCAACGAACTGCTGCGCGACTGAAAACACGCTCATCTAAAGCCCCATCTCGCGCAAAACCAACGCGACGGTTGCGTCGGCCAAGGGCGAGATGTTGAGATGGGCTAACTAGCTTTCTGGAGTAATAAGATGCCGGTCGTTCGTATCCCTGCCGATGACGCCTTCGCGAGCTTAAGACGTAATCGCGTCGCTGCCTGGCCCGACGGGCGGAAGAATGGAAAGCGGTTAGAGGGCGTGGCTCAGGTCGCGGTTACGCCGACCTTTTCGTTTGGCCTGGATACGCCTGTCCTGACTATCGGCTCGTGTTTCGCACGCAACATTGAGCGGCACCTTCAGGAGTTGGGTTTTGACCTGCCAATGACGAAGGTCGATATCCCTCGAGATGAGCGTGTCAGCGAAACTCCAAACGATATTCTCAACAAATACAGCGTTCACTCCATTGAGAATGAGATTCGGTGGGCGTTCGAGGGTGTGTCGATCAAGCCGGAAAAGCTGTTCCTAGAGCTTGAGGATGGATTCTGGCACGATCCTCAACTGGCACCAAATCTGTTGCCCTCATCGTTCGAGCGGGTGAAAGCCAGACATGATCAGGTTATGGCCGCGACGCGAGAGCTGGCGCGCTGCGGTCTGGTGATCATAACCCTAGGGCTAGCCGAGTCGTGGTTCGACCTCGAAACCCAACTGTATCTGAACGGCGCGCCTCCTCCCGCAGCGCTTAAACGTTACCCGGGGCGCTTTACGCTCGACGTTCTGACCCACGACGAAATTTTGGACAGTCTTGAGCGCATTCATGCACTGGTGGCGAAATACTCAAATATGAATGCCAAGATGTTGATCACAACATCGCCGGTGCCCTTCAAGGCGACGTTTAGTGGGGAAGACGCCCTTGCGGCGAATTGCTATAGCAAGAGCGTTCAACGCGCAGCCTGTCGGGTCTTTTCCGCCGCTCATAACGACGTAGATTACTTCCCAAGCTACGAAGTCGTGACCTTGACTGATCGCGCGCGCGCGTATGAGGTAGACAATATTCACGTCCGGCCAAATGTTGTGCAAGGGATCATGAATTCGGTGGTCAAGGCTTATTGCCCCGATGTCGTGGTCGAGGACGAAGTCCGTATAGAAGTCGAGGAACAGCCGAAAAGTCGTGACGAGCTTCGTCGCTGGGCCGACAAGCATTTCAAGTTGGCGAACTATGATGATGCGGCGGCAGGATTCGGCGCTTTGTTCGACCAATACGGCCATGAGATGACTGACGAGGAGCGCGGCGATGTTCTGACGTCGAAGGGCGTCGCCTACCTTCGGGCGCGGCGACCGATCGAAGGCGTCTCCGCCTTGAAGGCCGCCCTGGCAGAGACGCCGCTTGACGCAAGGCTCCACTATAAGCTTGGCCTAGGAAACGCGCGTTTGGCACGCAGAGATCGGGCACTCGTTTTCTTCGACAATGCGTTTCGCTTAGCTCCTGATGCCCCAGACCACGCCTGGCGTTATGGAGAAGAGGCGCGTCGAGCGGGGCTTTTTGAACAGGCCAAAGCGCTGTTTCAAAAGGCACTGACGCTCGCGCCGGACGACCAGCGAGCAGCCGATGGATTGGCGCTCGTTGAGCGCCAATCCATCGGCGCATAAATTAAGGAGGCGGCCTTGCGGCCGTCTCTCGTAACTATCAGGCGATGTGGTCATGACGGCGTTGCCGGCGATTCTGTTCAAGTCTTTGCTGGTTCGGATTTTTCCTACAACCTATCGTCGTAGTTGTCGGATTATCAGTCGGCCGGCTTCCGCTCGGTGCCCGGCGCCATCGTCCGTCACGGCGCGCATATCGCCAAGAACGTGGTGCTGATGCCGTCGTTCGTGAACATCGGCGCCTTCGTCGATGAGGGCTCGATGGTCGATGCCTGGGCCACGGTCGGCTCCTGCGCCCAGATCGGCAAGAATGTGCACCTGTCGGGCGGCGCGGGCATGGGCGGCGTGCTGGAGCCGCTGCAGGCCAATCCGACCATCATCGAGGACGGCTGTTTCATCGGCGCCCGCGCCGAGGTCGCCGAGGGCGTGATTGTGCGCGAGGGCGCCGTCCTAGCCATGGGCGTCTATCTGTCGGGCTCGACTAAGATTCTGGACCGGGCGACCGGCGAAGTGTTCCGAGGCGAGGTGCCGGCCTATTCGGTGGTCGTGCCGGGGTCGCTGCCGGATCCCAATGGCGGGCCGTCGTTGTACTGCGCCGTCATCGTCAAGCGTGTGGACGCGCAGACGCGGGCCAAGACCGGCGTCAACGAACTGCTGCGCGACTAGACCTTGATCGGCTGAGGAGGGATCGCTTCGCGATCCCGCTGAGGCCGTGAATCAAGGTCCAAGTTGAATCTCGAGCCTGATTCACCGCCTTGTCGAAGCGCGAAGCGCTTCAACTCAAGCGGATCAGGCTCTAGTCAGGCGGCGACGCGAACTGCCTCGATCTGAGGCGTGTCGAAGGTCGCGTGCAGGGTGAAGGTCGATCCCTTGCCGGGGGTCGACGTCACCGTGATCTCGCCGTCCATCAGGGCGGCCAGGCGCTGACAAATGCTGAGGCCCAGACCGGTGCCGCCGAACTTGCGGGTGGAGGACCCGTCCACCTGAGAGAAGGGCTGGAACAGGCGCGTCAGATCGTCGGCGGCGATACCGATGCCGGAATCGACGACACCAAGTCGCAAGGTCGTGCGGCCCTCGCCTGCCGGCTCGCTGTCGATAATCAGGCGAACCTCGCCTTGCGGCGTGAACTTGATGGCGTTGGCCAGCAGGTTATGCGTCACCTGCGCCAGGCGCAGCGGGTCCATTCTGAGAAGCGGCGGCAGCGCGCCGCGTATGTCGGTCGTGAAGGTCAGGCCGCGCGCCTCCGCCTGCGCCTTGAACGGGCCCGTCAGCCGGGCGGCGAGGGTCTCGGCTTCGACATCGACGAAGTCCAGTTCCATCTTGCCGGACTCGATCTTGGTGATGTCGAGGATGTCGTTCAGCAGCACCATAAGCCCTTCGCCGGAGTCGCGGATGACCCCGACGAACTCCTTCTGGCGGTCGCTGAGTTCGGACATCTGCAACAATTGCGCAGCCCCCAGAACCCCGTTCATCGGCGTGCGGAGCTCATGGGAGATGACGCCCAGGAAGTTGGACTTGGCGGCGCTGGCGGCGTTGGCGCTATCGCGCGCGGTTTCGAGTTCGGCGATCAGTTCGGCCTGCCGGCGGTTGACGGCTTCCAGATCGCTGTCCTTCATCTGGGTGATGGCCACCTTGATCAACAAGGCCAGCGCCAGGACCGGGATCATGCTGACGACCACCCAAAAGCCCGGTGTGCCCCACAATTTCGCGAACAGCAGCACCACGACCACCGAATAGGGCGCTGATGCGATCAGGGCCTCACGGGGGGCGGCGCGCATCTGGGTGAAGACCAGCACATAGCCGGCCATGAGAAGGGCGACGCCCAGCGGCACGCCATAGGCGCCGCCGTAGAGGAAGGCGAGCAGAGGCGCCGCTGACCAAGCGATGCAGGAAATGGTGGCGGCCATCAGCTTGATCCGGCCGTGGAGCCCCTGATCCCGCAATACCAGCACACGTTCGGCGAACGTCCGAAGCAGACCTGACGCGGTCGCGGCTGCAAACCACAACACTGCGGTCGCCCAATCGGTGACGGTAAACAAAGCGACCGCCCAACTGACGATGATCAGATACCGCATATGACCGTTGGCAATCAGATGCTGCAGCAATGAGCGATCTTGGCCTGGCGTGTGGTTCGTCATCGTCGGATCTCGGGGTTCGATGACGCATCGTCGCCCAGATCCGACTAAGAGACTATGAACGCTAAGCTTTATGCGTGAAGTGCCCGGCGTCGGACATAGCGAGGATTGAGCGGAAAGGCAGGAAGCGGTCGTCAGCCGCCTCCCATCTCTGTATCAAGCGGCCGTCTTCATGGCGTCCGCATTGACAGCCGCGTCGGCGATGCCGGTCAGGTCTTCGTCCGTCTGGGCTTCCTCCTGAAGCGTCTCGTCCAGAAGAGCGGCGGCGTCCTTCAAACCCAGCACCAGCGCCCAGCGTTTCAGTGTGCCGTAGCGGGTGATCTCATAGTGTTCGACCGCTTGGGCGGCGGCCAGCAGGCCGGCGTCCAAAGCCGGGGTGTCCTTATATTCTTCCATGATCTCGTCGCCTTCGGCCAGGATGCCCTCAATGGCGTCGCAGGTCTTGCCACGCGCGGGCTTGCCGATCAGCTCAAAGACCTGTTGCAGGCGTTCAATCTGGCCTTCGGTCTGACCTTTATGCTTTTCGAAGGCGGCCTTCAGCTCTGGCGACTGAGCCGCACGGGCCATCTTGCGCAGGGATTTCAGGATTTTGCGCTCAGCGTAATAGATGTCTTTGAGCGTGTCGTGGAACAGGGTGTCCAGGGTCTTGTCGGCCATGGTGAGGTCTCGCATCTGTGATGGAGCGCAGGCGCGCGCCCCATCACAAGCGATCCGTCCCATTAGTGTTCCTATGCGCGAATTCGCGCGCGCAGCGGCTCAGCCCGCGCGCTTCAGATCCGGCGGGGTCGCTTCGTCGGTCAGGATGCGAATGGCTTCCTCGACCGTGACCAACGTCTGGGCCTGAGAGCCGAGGCGGCGGATGGCGACCATGCCGTCTTCCGCTTCCTTCCTGCCAACCACGGCGATGACCGGGACCTTGCCGACCGAGTGTTCACGCACCTTGTAGCCGACCTTTTCGTTGCGCAGATCGATCTCGGTGCGCAGGCCGGCGGCCTTGAACTTGGCCATCACGTCGCGGGCGTAGTCGTCGGCGTCCGAGGTGATGGTGGCCACCACAGCCTGGGTCGGGGCCAGCCACAGCGGGAAGGCGCCGGCGTAGTTCTCGATCATGATGCCGATGAAGCGCTCGAACGACCCCAGGATCGCGCGGTGCAGCATGACCGGGCGGTGCTTCTGGCCGTCCTCGGCGATGTAGGTGGCGTTCAGACGTTCGGGCAGGACGTAGTCCAGCTGGATCGTGCCGCAGGTCCATTCGCGGCCGATGGCGTCCTTGACGATGAAGTCCAACTTGGGCGCATAGAAGGCACCGTCGCCCTCGGTGACGACCGGCTCGGTTCCGGCGGCGCGGGCGGCCTCGGCCATCAGGGTCTCGGCCTTGTCCCAGAACTCGTCCGTGCCGGCACGGTTCTCGGGCCGGGTGCCAAGGCTGATATAGGCCGTCTCCATGCCCAGGTCGGCATGGACGCTGCGGGCCAGTTTGATGAACTCGGCCGTCTCCTCGACGATCTGGTCTTCGCGGCAGAAGATGTGGGCGTCGTCCTGGGTGAAGCCGCGCACGCGCATCAGGCCGTGCAGCGATCCGGACGGCTCATAGCGGTGGCAGGCGCCGAACTCGGCCATGCGCAGCGGCAGTTCGCGATAGGAGCGCTGGCCCTGGTCGAAGATCTGGACGTGACCCGGGCAGTTCATTGGCTTCAGGCTCAGTTCCTCGCCCTCGACCGTCTCGCAGACGAACATATTGGGGCGATACTTGTCCCAGTGGCCGCTCTGCTCCCAGAATTTGCGGTCCAGCACCTGGGGCGTCTTGACCTCGACATAGCCGGCGGCGTCCAGGCGGCGGCGCATATAGGCTTCCAGCACGCGCCACAGGACCCAGCCCTTCGGGTGCCAGAAGACCATGCCCCGGCCCTCTTCCTGCATATGGAAGAGCTCCATGGCCTTGCCGACCTTGCGGTGGTCGCGCTTCTCGGCCTCTTCCAGACGCTGCAGATGGGCGTCCAGATCTTCCTTGGTGGCCCAGGCGGTGCCGTAGATGCGTTGCAACTGCTCGCGCTTGGAGTCGCCCCGCCAATAGGCGCCGGCCAGCTTTGTCAATTTGAACGCCTTGCCGACGTGGCGCGTCGAGGGGAAGTGCGGGCCCCGGCACAGGTCGATCCAGTCGCCCTGTTTGTACAGGGTGATGGTCTCGGTCCCCGGCAGGTCGCGGATCAGCTCGGCCTTGAACTTCTCGCCGCGCGCCTCGAAGAATTGGATGGCGTCGTCCCGCTCCCAGACCTCGCGCTCGAATTTGGCGTCGCGATCCACGATCCGGCCCATCTCTTTTTCGATTGCGGCGAAGTCGTCGGTCGAGAAGGGTTCTTCCCGGTAGAAGTCGTAGTAGAAGCCGTCCTCGATCGCCGGGCCGATCGTGACCTGGGTGCCGGGGAACAGGGTCTGAACCGCCTCGGCCAGGACGTGGGCCGTGTCATGGCGAATCGTATAGAGGGCGGCGGGGTCGTCGCGCATGATCAGGCGGAAGTCGCCGCCCGTCTCCAGCACCCGGCCCATGTCGCGCTGCTCGCCGTTCAGTTCGGCCAGCACGGCCTTCTTGGCCAGCGAAGGCGAGATCGAGGTCGCGACGTCGCGCGCCGTCGAACCGGCCGGGTATTGGCGCACCGCGCCGTCGGGGAATTTCAGGTCGATCATGTGTCAGTCTTTAACTGGCGGGACCGGGTCGTATCCCGATCCCCCGAAGGGATGGCATTTACAGAGCCTGCGCACGGTGAGCCATCCCCCCTTTACCGGGCCGTGCTGGATCAGGGCGTCGCGCCCGTAATCCGAACAGGTCGGCAGGAACCGGCACTGCTGGCCGATCAGGGGAGACAGCGTCAGCTTGTAGCCCCGATGGGCCGCGCGCACGCCGCGTTCGTAGAGAGACATCACGTCCCTTCGCCGGGGCTTTTAGAGGTTCGCCGCGCTTATCCCTCGTCATCGCAGGGGGATCAACCGGTCGTGCCTGTCAGGCCGCGCCGGCGAGACGCGTTCGGGCGGCGAGGGCCTTGTTCACCGCCTCCAGCGTCGCCTCCAGCGAGACCAGGGTCGAGGCGTGGCGGGCGGGGTAGTCGGCGACCTGTTTCAGCAGGCGCAAATCCTCGAACCGACCGACGGGGCCGTCGCCGCCGGATTTCAGCATGGCGATCATGGCGTCGCGGGCGTCTTTGAGATCATCGATCGACGCGCCGATCGCAGATTGGCCCAGCACCCCGGCCGCGGCCTGGCCGAGGGCGCAGGCTTTGACGTCCTGGGCGAAGTCGGCGATGCGGCCTTTGTCGTCCAGGGTCACATCGACCGTTGCGCGCGACCCGCACAGTTTCGCCACCCGCTCGCCGGTGCCTTGCGGCGCGGGCAGACGCCCCGCATGCGGCAGGTTCGCCGCCAACGACAGGATGCGCGCGCTGTAGAGGTCGTCGATCATGGGGCGAAGATAGGGCGGGACCGATCAATCGGAAAGACGGCGCCTAGGCCGTGCGTTGTGGAACGTCGCCATAGGCTTTCAGCCACGCCTCGAATGACGGCGCGACCAGCTTAATCGTGAGGAAGTCATGGTCGAACACCCAGACGGCGTCGTCCGCCGTGTCGCTCCGGAACACAAACAGGTTGCCGCCGCTGTCTGACGCGAAGCCTACGACATTGGCCGGCATTCCTGCATCCTTGTAATCCCGCGTCGTCGAGACCGCTTCCTGCGGGGTCAGGAAGTCGCACAGGTGGGGGAGATGGAGTCCGGCCGCCTCAATGTCTTCCCACAGTTCGGTCGTCAGCCGTGGAAGGCCCGTCGCGAGCACCGCGTCACGGTATGCGGCCGGAAAGCTGAAGGACAAGTTGCGTTCGGCCTCGGCGATCTCCTCCGCTGAAACCGGAATCGGCGGATAGTCCGGGACGGTCCAGCGATGATTCAATTCAGCCAAGTTCGACACGGCTTACCCTCGATCCATTGGAGACAGTCTCAAGCGCTCATCCGTCTCGATCTCCAGCCGGGCTTCGCCATAGTTGACCAAGGTGGGATGCGAAGTCGCCAGCGGATGGGTCCAGGCGGCGGTGACGACCAGCACGTCGGCGCCGGCCGCTTCGCCCGCCCTGATCCCGGCCTCGGCGTCCTCGAACACCAGGCAGTCCGCGATGTCGAAGCCCAGGGTCGCGGCGGCCTTCAGATAGCCGGCCGGGTCGGGCTTGCCGCGTTCGACGTCTCCCGCGGTGATCATGACGGCGGGCGGGGTCACGCCTGCGGCCTTCAGACGGGCGCGCGCCAGGGGGACCGAGGCGGAGGTGACTACGGCCCAGCGGTCGGGCGGCAGGCGTTTGACGAAGTCGATGGCGCCGGGAATGGGGGCGACGCCATCCACGTCCTCGATCTCGCCGCGCTCGACCCAGGCCACCTCGGCGTCCAGGTCGATATCGGGCAGGTTCTGACGACGAATGGTGTCGATGGCGAGGACGCCGTGGATGGTGGGGATGAAGGCGGCAACATCCAGCCCGTGGCGCGCGGCCCAGCGGGTCCAGACGCGCTCGGCGGCCAGGGTCGAGATGATCAGGGTGCCGTCCATGTCGAACAGGAAGGCCTGATAGGGTGGGACGC
>NZ_WJWX01000022.1:0-59008 GCF_009661015.1 Brevundimonas sp. SPF441
CGCGGCCATGGTCGAGCAGTCGACCGCCGCCAGCCTGAGCCTGAGCCGCGAAGCCGCCGAACTGGCCGAACTGGTCGGCCGCTTCGAGACCAGCCAGGTCGCGGCGGCCCCGTCGCCGATCCACAAGACTCCTATCCAGCAGATGAAGGCCCGGGTCGAGAGCTTCGCCCGCGCCCACGCCGCCCCCGCGCGCGCGCGTATGGCGGCCGGCGGCGGTGGGCGGGCGGCTGCGGCCGCTATTCAATCGGACTGGGAAGAGTTCTGAGCTCCAGGCTCGGTTGGCCGCGATTCAGCGCCAGGCGGCCTAGGCCTCCAGCCGCGCCTTGACGGCCTCGGCGAAGCCGGCGCCGTTCGCGGGGTCGTGGTCCAGGTAGAAGTCCGGTTCGATCAGTTCGGCCTCCATCAGCACCCATCGGCCGGCGTCGTCGCGGGCCATGTCGATGCGGGCATAGAGCAGCGGTTCGTCGATGGCGGCCAGCACCTGCTCAGCCAAGGCCATCGCCGCCGCGTCCGGCGTCACGGCCGTATACAGGCCGCCGAACTGGACCTGGATGCGGAAGTCGCCGGCTGCCGGCCGTTTGTTGACCGCATGGCTGAATCGGCCGCCGAAGAACAGCAGCGAGGTCTCGCCCTGGGTTTCGATCGACTTCAGATAGGGTTGGATCATCGCCGCGCCCTCGGGCGCATCGCTCAACACCTCGCCTGGCATCAGGCGCAGGGTGCGAAACGCCCCGGCCGAGACGGTCGGCTTCACGATCAGCACTGGCGCGCCGGTCTCTGCGAAGGCGGCGTCCACCTGTTCCTGGGTCGCGCCGTCGGTCCAGCGCGTCGGCGGGATCGGCACGCCCTTGTCCGCCAGCCGCGCCAGATAGGTCTTGTCGGAGTTCCAGCGCAGCACCTCGGCCGGATTGGCGACCGCCAGGCTAGCCGCGCTCCACGTCGCGCAAGCCTTCAGCCAGCGCCCATGATCGCGGTGATAGCCCCAGGCGATTACCGGCAGGATCAGGTCATAGGCCTTAAGGCCCGACGCGTCCTCGACATGATTGGTCCAAGGCGTGGCCGTGACCGTCGCGCCCGTGCTTTCCAGCGTCGCCTTGAACCGTTCCAGCACCCCGGGCCAGCGGCCAACATAGGTCTTGTCGGCGGGGTCGGGAGTCAGCACGGCGATCTGGGTCATGCGGTCCTCATACCGAAGCGACGCGGAGCATATAAGGGCTTCCTTATATGATTTCGGGTGACGTGCGGGCGTTGACCGGCTAAGGCGCGACCATGACCCAGAACACCGCCCAATATGACGTCTGCGCCGTCGGCAACGCCATCGTCGACGTCCTCAGCCCCTGCGACGCCGCCTTCCTGACGGCCCAGGACCTGGCGCCCAACTCCATGCAGCTGGTCGACGCCGAACGCAGCGCCGCCCTGTATGACGCCATGGCGCCGGGCGTGGAGGCTTCGGGCGGGTCGGCCGGCAATACCGTGGCGGGCGTCGGCTCGTTCGGCGGTCGCGCGGCCTATATCGGCAAGGTCGCCGACGATACGCTGGGCCAGGTCTTCACCCACGACATCCGCGCGGCGGGCGTTCACTTCGACACCCCTGTCCTGACGGGCGGGGCGGATCAGGGCTTCGGCACCGGCCGTTGCCTGATCAACGTCCTGTCGGACGGGGCGCGAACCATGGCGACCTTCCTAGGCGCCGCAAACCAGCTGTATGCCGACGACATCGACGAGGCCCTGATCGGCGCCAGCGAGATCGTCTATCTGGAAGGCTATCTGTTCGACCCCGCGCCCGCCCGCGCTGCCTTCGAACGCGCCGCCGCCGCCGCGCACAAGGCGGGCCGCAAGGTGGCCATCACCCTGTCGGACACCTTCGTCGTCGCCCGCTGGCGCGCCGAGCTGCTGGATTTCATCACCCAGTCCGCCGACATCGTCCTGGCCAATGAGGCCGAACTGGGCGCCCTGTTCGAGACCGAAGACTTCGACGCCGCCGCCGCGCAACTGGCCGCCATCGTCGAGATCGCCGCGATCACGCGCGGCGAGCACGGCTCGGTCGTGATCAAGGGCGACGAGCGCGTCGTCGTCGCCGCCTATCCGGTCGCCAAGGTGATCGACACCACCGGCGCCGGCGACCAGTACGCCGCCGGCTTCCTGCTGGGCCTCGCGCGCGGCCTGACGCTGGAAGAGGCCGGCAAGCTGGGCTCGCTGGCAGCCTCCGAAGTCATCGCCCACTGGGGCCCGCGCCCGATGGTGAAGCTGGGCGATTTGGCCAAAGAGACCGGGCTGAAGCTCTAACGATACAGTCTCCTCCCCATCTTGATGGGGAGGAGACGTTCGTCTTCAGCTTTTCCACCTCAGCGTCACAGGCTGGATCGGATTGACGAACTGCCGATCCTCGGCGCGGCTCTTGGCCCATTCGCGCTTCAGCTGCTGATACCATTTGGCCTGTTTGTCGGCGTCGTCGATCCAGATCAGGGCGGGGTCGTAGCGCAGGCCTTCGTTCTGCAGGTTCACCATGCCGCCGTCCTGTTTCAGGAAGGCGACGACCCCCATCCGCAAGAAGGGCTTGGCCAAGCCGAACACCCAGTGGTCGGACCAGAAGATCTGGGTGATCCGCGTCTTCGTGTCGGTGATTGGCGTCAGGCAGGTCAGGGCCAGGACCTGTTTTTCGCCCACCTGAATGTGCTCCCAGCGGAAGCCCGGCAGGCGGAAGGTGATCTCAGTCGCGGGCGCGCCGCCCAGGATCTTGTAGAGACGGCTGTTCGACGAGGGCGCATGGCGCACCATGGCCCAGCCGAACGCGGTCGGGGCGAAGGCCTTGGACTTTTCGTGCATCGAATGTTCGGACCGCCACCACCATTGCTGGTGGACGTAGGGGCCGTGGGCGGGGTCCATCAGGCCGACGACGGCGTGGTCGATATGGCTGTCGAAATCCATCGCCTCGACCAGCTTGGCCTCGCCGCCGACTACGCCGGGGAAGACAGGCGGCTCGTGGTCCGGCTCCATCGGATTGCGGGCGTCCGACGCCATCCAAACGAAGACGATCCCTTGGCTCTCGCGCACCGGATAGGACCGCACGCGGATGCGGTTCGCCTCGAACGCCTGATCCTCGACCAGCGAAGGAATGGCGGCGCAGACGCCGTCGGGCCGGAAACGCCAGCCGTGATAGGGGCATTCGACCGTCTCGCCCTCGCCGGGCTTTTCGACCAGCTTGCCGGCCGACAGGGGCGCGGCGCGGTGGGGACAGATGTCGCGCATCGCATAGACTTGGCCTGCGCGGGTGCGGCCGATCAGCACCGGCTCGCCCATGATCTCGTAGCGTTTCAGGCTGGCCGGGGCGACGTCGCGGCCCAGGGCGACGAAATACCAGGCGTCGGTGACGAACCCCTTGCCGAACGGCTGCGCGCCCGCCTTGGACGGGGCAGATTCGGCTTGGGGCGGTGGCACAGGAGCGACGGTCATCTGCGCTGTTTAACAGCGGCTGACAGGCTAGGCCATCATCCCAGCCGGCCTCAACAATATGGCTTGTCGTCCTATCGATATGATATACGAAACATATCTGTTTCATTTGGTCGGGAGCTAGCAGGTGGGCATCGTCAATATCGAGGACGAACTGCACGAGCAGCTGCGGCGCGCTGCGAAGGCGTCCTATCGGTCGATTAACGCTCAGGCGGCGTTCTGGATCAGGATCGGCATGTTGTGTGAGATGCATCCCGGCGTGACGTTCCAGGAACTGGTGGCGCGCGAGTTGCGGGCGGCGGGCGTCGATGCGTCCGTGCCGACGGGCGCCGCCGCATGATCAAGACGCCGGCCGAGATTGCGCTGATGGCCGAAGCGGGGCGACTGCTGGCCTCGGTCTTCACCCATCTGAATGCGATGACGCTGGAGGGGTTGAGCACGCTGGAAATCGACCGACGGGTCGAGGCCTTCATCGTCGACGAGCTGAAGGCGCGGCCGGCCAGCAAGGGTCAGTACGGCTATGGCTTCGTGCTGAACAGCTCGATCAACCAAGTCGTCTGCCACGGCGTGCCCTCGGCGAACGACATCCTGAAGAGCGGCGACATCGTCAATCTGGACATCACGCTGGAGAAGGACGGCTTCATCGCAGATTCCTCCAAGACCTATCTCATCGGCTCGGTAAGACCGCAGGCCCGACGGCTGGCCCGCACCACCTATGAGGCGATGTGGAAGGGCATTCAGGCGGTGCGCCCGGGCGCGAAACTGGGCGACATCGGTTTCGCCATCGAAAAACACGCCAAGCAGGCCGGCTATTCGGTGGTGCGCGACTATTGCGGGCACGGCATCGGGCGCGAGATGCATGAAGAGCCGCAGGTGCTGCATTTCGGCAAGGCCGGGACCGGCGCGACCCTGCGCGAAGGCATGACCTTCACCATCGAACCGATGCTGAACCAGGGCGTGCGCACGGTCCTGACCGAGGACGACGGCTGGACCGTGGTCACCTCCGACGGAAAACTGTCGGCCCAGTTCGAACATACGGTGGCTGTGACAAAGGACGGTGTGCGGGTCCTGACCCTGAGACCGGACGAGAAGCGGGGCGCATAGGCGCGCGAAGGAGAGTTTCCGTCCCTTCATCATTCGCGCCTATATGAAAGCCGACGACCGGCGCGGGCCGGGTGATGCGGACGATCCGATGGCTGATGCTCTGTTCCATTCTCCCAAGACCCACGGCTTCGTGCGCGTAGCGGCGGCGACGCCGGTCAGCCACGTGGGCGACCCCAGGGCGAACGGGCAAGAGCACGTCGCGCTGATCCGTCAGGCGGGCGAGCAGGGCCTGGACCTGATGGTGTTCCCCGAGCTGTCGCTGTCGGCCTACGCCATCGACGATCTGCATATGCAGGCGGCGCTGCTGGACGAGGTCGAGCGGCAGATCGCCGTGGTCGCGGAGGCGACGGCCGAGGCGGACGTCGTGGCGGTGGTCGGGGCGCCGATCCGCAACGGCGACGCCCTGTATAATTGCGCGGTGGTGATCGGGTCCGGCGAGGTTTTGGGCGTTGTGCCCAAGACCTATCTGCCCAACTACCGCGAATACTATGAGAAACGCTGGTTCGCGCCGGCGACGGCGCGCGCCGAGGACGCGATCAAGCTGAACGGCGAGACGGTGGACTTCGCGCCGGGCCTGTTGTTCGAGGCGGTGAACCGGCCGGGCTTCGTCTTCTCGGTCGAGATCTGCGAGGACTATTGGGCGCCGCTGCCGCCCTCGACGCGGGCGGCGCTGGCGGGCGCGCGGATCCTGTTGAACCTGTCGGCGTCAAACATCGTCATCGGCAAGGCGGACGAGCGGGCGATGCTGAGCGCCAGCCATTCGGCGCGGACGCTGTCGGCCTATGTCTTCGCCGCCTCTGGCTGGGGCGAGAGCACCACTGACCTGGCCTGGGACGGGCAGGCGACGATCCACGAACTGGGGTCCAAGTTGACCGAAGGCGAGCGGTTCGCCCTGGACAGCCATCTGACGATCGCAGACGTGGACGTGGACCGGATCGGACTGGACCGGTTGCGCAACGGCACCTTCGCCGAGTGCGCGAGAAACGAAGGCGAGCCGGCGACGGTCGTGCCCTTCATGGCGCGCGAGGATCATGAGGCCAGCGAGCTGATCCGGCCGCTGGACCGGTTCCCCTTCGTGCCGGACGACGCCGGGCGGCTGGATCAGGACTGCTACGAGGCGTTCAACATCCAGGTTCAGGGGCTGATGCGCCGGATGACGGCGACGGGGGCCAAGTCGCTGGTGATCGGGGTGTCGGGCGGGCTGGACTCGACCCAGGCCCTGCTGGTCGCCTGTCGCGCCTTCGACCGGCTGGATCTGCCGCGGACCAATATCCTGGGCTTCACCATGCCGGGGTTCGCGACCTCGGACGGGACCAAGTCCAACGCCTGGGCCCTGATGACCGCGTTGGGCGTCACGGGCGCAGAGATCGACATCCGCCCCGCCGCCGAACAGATGTTCAAGGACATCGGCCATCCCTACGCCGAGGGTCAGCCGGTGCACGACATCACCTTCGAGAACGTGCAGGCGGGCCTCCGGACCGACTATCTGTTCCGGCTGGCGAACCAGCACAGGGCCTTCGTGCTGGGGACCGGGGACCTGTCGGAACTGGCGCTGGGTTGGGCCACATACGGCGTCGGCGACCATATGAGCCATTACAACGTCAACGGCGGAGTGGCGAAGACGTTGATCCGGCACCTGATCCGCTGGGTGGCGGCGGGCGACCTGATCGGCACGGCCGCGCGTGACACGCTGCACGCCATTCTGAACACCGAGATTTCGCCCGAGCTGGTGCCGGCCAAGGACGGGGTGATCCAGTCGACGGAAGGGACCGTCGGCCCCTATGCGCTGAACGACTTCTTCCTGTTCTACATCAGCCGGTTCGGGATGACGCCGTCCAAGGTCGCCTTCCTGGCGCACCAGGCCTGGGGCGATGCAGGCGCGGGCGAATGGCCGGCGAACACGCCCGAAGACGAGAAGGTCGAATACGACCTAGCGACGATCAAGGGGTGGCTGAGGAAGTTCCTGATCCGCTTCTTCCAGACCGCCCAGTTCAAGCGTTCGGCCCTGCCGAACGGGCCAAAGGTGGTCACCGGCGGATCGCTGTCGCCGCGCGGCGACTGGCGCGCGCCGTCGGACGGCAATGCGCGGGTGTGGCTGGACGAACTGGAAGCGAACGTGCCGGACTGATCGTCTCCTCCCCGCTTTGCGGGGAGGTGGCTCGAAGCGTAGCGGAGAGACGGAGGGGCTCTTGGCTGTGTGGGTAGAAGAACCCCTCCACCACTTCGTGGTCCCCGTCCCCATTGCATGGGGAGGAGACGCGGCACTAGAAGCTTGGCCATGACCGACGATGTGACCAAAGATTCCAACGGCAACATCCTGGCTGACGGCGACAGCGTGACCCTGATCAAGGATCTGAAGGTCAAGGGATCGGGCGGGGTCACGCTAAAGCGCGGGACGCTGGTCAAGAACATCCGCCTGACCGGCGACACGGACGAGATCGAGGCCAATGTGGAGAAGGTGCGCGGCCTGGTCCTGCGCACCGAGTTCGTGAAGAAGGCCTGACCCTCTTCCCTTCGCGCGATGCAGCCGCCATCTAGCGGCCTATGACCGACACCCTCGCCGCCCCCGCCTCGTCCCCCGCCAATGGCAAGATCCCCGTCACCGTGCTGACCGGCTATCTGGGCGCGGGCAAGACGACGCTGCTGAACCGCATCCTGACCGAGGACCACGGCAAGCGTTACGCCGTCATCGTCAACGAGTTCGGCGAAATCGGCATCGACAATGACCTGGTGGTCGGCGCCGACGAAGACGTGTTCGAAATGAACAACGGTTGCGTCTGCTGCACCGTGCGCGGCGACCTGATCCGTGTGGTCGCCGGCCTGATGAAGCGCCAACGTCCCGGCAAGCCCGCCTTCGACGCCATCATCGTAGAGACGACGGGTCTGGCCGACCCCGGTCCGGTGGCCCAGACCTTCTTCGTGGACGAGGACGTCAAGGCCAAGACGCAGTTGGACAGCGTCACGACCCTGGTCGACGCCAAACACGTCATGGCGCGTCTGGACGACTCCAAGGAAGCGCGCGAGCAGGTGGCCTTCGCTGACCGCATCATCCTGAACAAGGTCGATCTGGCCACGACGGAGGAGTTGGACGCCGTCGAGGCCCGGCTGCGGGCGCTGAACCCGCTGGCGCCCATCGTCCGCGCTGAACGCTCGAACGTGCCGCTGGACCAAGTGCTGGGCCTTCACGCCTTCGACCTGGATCGTATTCTGGAGGTCAAGCCGGACTTCGTGAACCCGCCCCACGGCGCCGACGGCCATGTCCACGACGAGAATTGCGGCCACGACCACCATCACCATGACCATGACCACGGGCATGACCATGATCATCACGACCACGCCCACGGCGCGCACTCCCATGGCGCGCGCGGCCACGCCCATCAGGACGACATCAAGGGGATTTCTCTGTCGCTGGATCGGCCGCTGGACGGGGCGAAATTCACCGCCTGGCTGGATCGGTTGCTGGGCGAGCAGGGTCAGAACATCCTGCGCGCCAAGGGCATCATCGACGTGAAGGGCGAGAACCGCCGCCTGGTCTTCCAGGCCGTGCACATGATTCTTGAGGGCGACCTGCAACGCGAATGGGGCGCCGCCGAACGCCGCTGGAGCCGCGCCGTCTTCATCGGCCGCGATCTGGACGAAGCCGCGCTGAAGGCCGGCTTTGAGGCCTGCGCCGCCTGATCTGAAAGGTGAACTGACAGACAAAAGGCCGGCGGAGCAATCCACCGGCCTTTTTCTTTGTTCAGCCCCTCTCGAACAACTTGTTCCAGCGGCGCTTGTCGCGAGCCTTCCAGGCTCCGCGGTGGTAGGCGTCGGAGCCGATCAGGGGGACGACCGTGGTGGCCTCGGCGAAGACCATCTGTTCGTGGGTGGTCTGGACCTTGCCCCACGAAGCCGCCTCCTTCAGCGTCGAGGACGAGCAGGCGCCGTCGCGGACGTCGGCGACGGTGATCTGGACCGCATAGCGGTGCATCTCGGCCTCGACACCCAGGATTTCAGCGCAGACGACCGTGTCCTGGGCGAAGTTCTTGGGCACGCCGCCGCCGACCATGAACAGGCCAGTAACGCCGGCGGCGATCTTGATGTCGGTCAGTTCGCGGAAGTCAGCGATGGCGTCCAGCATCAGATAGGGCTGGCCGGCGGCGGCCCGTTCCTTCTGGTGCTTCACCAGACCAAAGCCGGCCGAGGAGTCGACGAAGGCCGGGCAGAAGATCGGCACGCCTTCTTCATAGGCGGTCTGGATCAGCGAGCCGGGCTTTTTCGCATTACCCTCGCTCAGCCACTTGCCCATCTCCCAGATGAACTCGCGGCTGGAATAGCCGCGCGGCTCCAGCCGATTGGCGATCTCCAGGATGGTGTGGTCGCAGGCCTGGAGTTCTTCCTCGTCGATATAGGTGTCGTAGATCCGGTCGATGTAGTTGTCGCGCAGGACGTTGTCGTCCACCTCGCCAGCCGCCTGATAGTGTTTGAAGCCCAAGGCCTCAAAGAAATCCATGTCCACGATCGAGGCGCCGGTGGCGACCACGGCGTCGACCATGCCGAACTTCACCATGTCGCGGTACACGTGCATGCAGCCGCCGGCCGAGGTCGAACCGGCCAGGATCAGCCAGGGCGAGCAGTCCTTGTCCTCGATGGCCATCGAGAAGATGTCGGCGGCGCGGGCGGTGTCGCGTGACGAGAAGGACATCTTGCGCATCGAGTCGATGATCGGGCGCGCGTCGAAGCTCGTGATGTCGACGTGCTCGACGACATTCTGCAGCAGTTGGGCCTTGGTGTTCGATTGAACGGGAGCGTTCATTTCGGCGGTTTCCCTGTGATTTGAGCGCCCGTCGAACAAGCAGACGTGCCGGGACGGAGCGACCGACAGGACCGATAGACGCCCAACCATCGGCCGTCACCCTCGGACTTGACCCGAGGGTCGGACGTTCCGCCGCGCGTTCCTCGCAAGGAAGACGCAGAGGGGGCCGATCCTCGGGTCGAGCCCGAGGATGACGATTACAGGTGCGGGCGTCCTACTTCCGGCGCGACTTGCGCTGACCGGCCTTACCCTTGGGGCGTGACAGGCGCACGACCTTGCGAGCGTTCTCTTCCGCCGTGGTGCGCACGGTGGGGATGGAACGTGGAGCCAGACCGTAGAGCGAGGCCATCGGGGCGTCCTCGACCGCGGCGATGTCGTGTTCGCCATAGCCGTTGAAGCCCGTCGACATGGCCACGCCGTAAGCGCCCAGCATGCCGATCTCGATGAAGTCGCCTTCGCGCACATCGGCCGGCAGCCAGAAGGGTCCCGGCATGTGGTCGATGGAATCGCAGGTCGGGCCGTAGAACTGAAACGCCTTCAGCTCGCCCGCGCTTTCGCCGTCCCGCACCAGCTTGGTCGGGAAGGGCCAGCGCGAATGGGTCGCGTCGAACAGCGAGCCGTAGGAGCCGTCGTTCAGATACAGGGCGTCGCCCTTGCGCAGATCGACACGGGCCAGGATCGACGAGGATTCGGCGACCAGCGCCCGGCCAGGCTCGCACCACAGCTCGGTCGTTTCCGACACCGGCATTTCGTTGAAGCCGCGATGGATGGCGTCGGCGTATTCGCTCATGTCCGGCGGGACCATGCCCGGATAGACCGACGGGAAGCCGCCGCCGACATCGACGATATCGACGATCACACCCGCACGGCTGATCGACCGGCCGACCTGGGCCATGGCGGCCTGATAGGCGGTCGGGCGCATGCACTGGCTGCCGACGTGGAAGGAGACGCCCATCAGGCCGTCCTTGACCGCCTGGCGCGTCGCCATCAGCAGGGCCGGCGCCTGATCCGACGACACGCCGAACTTGCCCGACAGCGTATAGGCGGCGCCGTCGGCCGAGACGGCCATGCGCACGATCAGGTTCAGGTCGTCCGCGCCGCCGGTGGCGTCGAGGATCTTGTTCAGCTCGTCGATGCAGTCGAGCGAGAAGGTGCGCACGCCGTGATCGAAGTAGGCCTTAGTGATCGCAGACCGGCTCTTGACCGGATGCATGAAGGCCAGGCGCACGTCATGGCTGACCGAGCGCACCAGCTCGATCTCGGCGATGGACGCCACGTCGAAGCCGCGAACGCCGGCCTCGATCAGGGTTTCGACGACCCAGCGCGAAGGGTTGGCCTTCACAGCGTAGAAGACGTCGGCCTTTAGATTATCCTGGAACCAGCGCGCCGCTACGGAAACCGAACGCGGCCGCACGAGGGCGACGGGACGTTCAGGGGACCGCTCACGGACCAGGTCCAGGGGAAGCTGATACGTGCGCAATTCACGTAACCCCCTGCTAATTGTTAAACCCAGACCGGCGTTAGCGGCGCAGACAGGACCTACGGGGTCCGCCGGAGAGCGCGATATGGGGACGCGCGACTGTCATGTAAAGAGGTTTTTTCGTGGCGGAGCCTAGGTTTGGCTGTCACAAATCCGGCCTGCGCCCTCCACGACACGATCCGACGGCAACCTTGACCGTTCTGCGCCGTTGCGATGCTCGGAGGGTTTGATGAATCGATGGCTGTTTTTTTGGCGCAAGATGCGGCGTCAGTTGTGGGTGCGCGCCACAGCCTATGCGATCGCGGGCGTTGCCGCAGCCTTGCTGGCCGCCGCCCTGGCCCCATGGGTGCCGCAGGAGATGGCCGAGCGCCTGGGCGGCGAGTCTGTGGAATCGATCCTGACGATTCTGGCGTCCAGCCTGCTGGGCGTGGCGACCTTTTCGGTCGGCGCGATGGTCACGGCCTATACGTCCGTGTCGTCGGCGGCCAGTCCGCGTGTCGCGGCCCTGGTCACCAGCGATGACGAGACCCAGAAGTCGCTGGCGACCTTCGTCGGCGCCTTTCTCTACGCCATCGTCGCCGTCACCGCGATCAACGCCCATTATTACGGCCAGAACGGCCGGGCGATCCTGTTCCTGATCAGCCTGGCCATGGTGGGTCTGGTGGCGTTTCGCCTCCTAGCCTGGATCAACCGCCTGTCCAGCCTGGCGCGGGTCGGTCACATGATCGATCTGGTCGAGGCCCGGGCGTGCGAGGCGCTGGAACAGCGGCGCGACAATCCGTTTCTGGGCGGGCGCGGGGGCCATCTGCAAAACGGCGCGGACGTGACGGCGCCGGAAACAGGCTATGTCCAGAACGTCGATCCCGATCGCCTGCAGGCCATGGCCGAAAAGCGGGATTGCCATGTCGAGGTGGTCGCTGCGCCGGGCGCCTTCGTGCGACGCGGGGAGGTCCTCGCCCGGGTCAGCCTGCCGGCCTGCGACAAAGAGGCCCAGGACGCCTTCTGCTCCGCCTTCGCGATCGGAGACTCGCGCTCCTATGATCAAGACCCTCGCTTCGGCCTGATCGTTCTGGGCGAGATCGCCGCCAAGGCTCTGTCGCCTGGTATCAACGATCCCGGAACGGCCATTCAGGTGGTGTCGACCGGCGTGAGGCTGATGGACATCTGGGCCCGCGAGCGCGAGGAAGACGAGAAGCGGACCCTGCGCGATCGCCTGATGATGCCGGGCGTCTCCGAAGACGATCTGCTCGACGATCTGTTCGGCCCGATCACCCGTTACGGGGCCGGCGACGTTGCGGTCGCCATCAGACTGCAAAAAGGCTTGAGGGCGCTGGCCTCGATCCCTTGTCTGGCCGCACCGGTCCGGACAATGGCCGATCAGGCGCTGGAGCGATCGCGCGCCGCCTTGCCGATTCCAGCGGACTACGTCCGGGTGAAGGGTGCGGCAGAAGGCTCCTGAACGGCTCGGGTCTGGACGAGATTGCGCCCGACGTGCGATTAGGACTTGCCCGAGCGCGATTTCAGCTTATTGCGGCGCCCCTTCGCCATAGCCTCCTAGCGAGTTCATGAGTTCATCCGCAGCCGCCGCCGCCCCTGGGCTTGTCCTGGCGCGTGACGTGTCGAAGACCTTCGGATCGCGAAAGGCGCTGGACGGCGTCTCGATTTCCGTGGCCTCCGGCGAAATGGTCGCCTTGATCGGTCCGTCCGGTTCGGGCAAGTCCACCCTGCTCCGCTCCATCACCGGTCTGCAGTCGATCGACGCCGGCGCCGGCACGATCCAGGTGTTCGGCGAGACCGTGCAGAAGGACGGCCGGGTCACCGGCGCCGTGCGCAAGGCGCGCGGCAAGCTGGGCATGATCTTCCAGCAGTTCAATCTGGTCGGGCGACTGAGCCTGTTCTCCAACGTCATGCTGGGCGCGCTGGGCCGTCTGCCCGGATGGAAGGGCCTGCTGGGCCTGTGGCCCCAGGCGGACAAGGACAAGGCCATGGCGGCCCTGCACCGCGTCGGCGTCAGCGACTACGCCGCCCAGCGCGCCAACACCCTGTCCGGCGGCCAACAGCAGCGCGGCGCCATCGCCCGCGCCATCGTGCAGGGCGCAAAGGCCATTCTGGCCGACGAACCCGTCGCCTCGCTAGACCCGGTGTCCGCCCGCAAGGTCATGGAATTGCTGGTCGAGTTGAACAAGCGCGACGGCATGGGGGTGATCGTCACCCTGCACCAGGTCGACTACGCCATCCGCTACTGCGACCGCGTCATCGCCCTGCAAGGCGGCAAGATCGTCTATGACGGCCCGTCCACGGCGCTGGACCAAAAGCGCCTGATAGAAATCTACGGTCCCGAGTTCGAGGACGCGTTCTGGGAGACCAAGGCATGAGCCTGTCGCGCATTTCCCCCACCCGCCGTCTAATCGCTGCGGCCGGCGCCGCCGTCATGATCCTGGGCCTGGCGGCCTGCGGCGGCGGCGAGGACAAGAAGGCTGCGGGCGGCGCGCCCAGCGAGATCACTTTCTCGATCCTGTCCGCCGAAGGCCAAGCCTCGGCCGGCCCGCTGTGGCAGCCGCTGCTGGACGACATGTCCAAGGCCATCGGCGTGCCGGTGAAGCCCTATTTCGGTTCGAACTACACCGTCCTGGTCGAGGCCATGCGCGGCAACCACACCCAGGTGGGCTGGTTCTCGGCCAAGCCTGAGGTCGAGGCCATCGATCGCGCCAAGGCCGAAGTCATCGCCCGCACCGTCAACCGCGAGGGTCTGGACAGCTATCAGTCGACCCTGATCGTCAAGAAGGGATCGGGCATCACGCTGGATCAGGTCATGGCGTGCGGCAAGAAGTACAACTTCGGCATCGGCGACGCCCAGTCGACGTCGGGCACCCTGGCCCCGCTGACCTTCCTGTTCAATGCGCGCGGCGTGGTCCCCAGCCAGTGCTTCAAGACCGTGCGCTCGGCGAACCACCAGGCCAACGCCTTCGGCGTGGCGACCGGCGTGATCGACGTGGCGACCTCCAACAGCGTGAACACCATCTTCATGCGCAAGGAGAACCCGCAGCTGGCCGGCCAGATCGAGGAAATCTGGACCTCGCCGCCGATCCCCGAGAGCGGCATCGTCGTGCGCGAGGACCTGGATCCTGCGCTGAAGGAAAAGATCCGCAGCTTCTTCCTGACCTATGGCCAGGGCGAAGGCGCCGAGGCCGAGCGGCAGCGCAAGGTTCTGGCGGACCTGGAATATTCCCGCTTCACCGCCGCCGACGACAGCTATCTGGACCCGATCCGCGAAATGATCGCCGACCAGAAACTGGGCGAGGCCCGCGCCAAGGGCGATACGGCCGCCGCCGCCGCCGCCGAGCGCGAGCTTCAACGCCTGCGCAGCCTGCGTGAGGTCCGGCCTTGACCGCAGTCGCGTCTCCCGCCGTCGCGATTCCGGCGGCGCCCAAGAAGTCCGCCCTCGCCTGGGTCGCCGACGTCCTGGTCTGGGGCGGCGTCGCCGCTGTCCTGCTGTACAGCATCGACGCCGTCGATCTGGGCAACATCTCGCGTCTGTTCGCCGGCAACGACAGCACCCAGCTGTTCGTCCACGACCTGCTGCGTCCCGACTTCAGCGACTGGAAGATGTTCGTCGCCAAGATGTGGGAGACGGTGCAGATCGCCCTATGGGGCACCTTCCTGGCCGTGATCCTGGGTATTCCGCTGGGTCTGGCGGCGGCGCGCAACATCGCGCCCGTCTGGGTCGTGACGCCGGTGCGCTGGATCATGAACCTGCTGCGTTCGGTGCCGGATCTGGTGATCGGCCTGCTGTTCGTCACCGCCGTGGGCCTGGGGCCTCTGGCGGGCGTCCTGGCCATCACCCTGAATACGGCCGGGGTTCTGGCCAAGCTGTTCTCGGAAGCGGTCGAGTCGATCGACAAGGGTCCGGTCGAGGGCGTGCGCGCCACCGGCGCCGGCAAACTGCACGAGATCGTCTGGGGCGTCCTGCCTCAGGTCGCGCCGCTGTGGACTTCGTTCGCCCTGTACCGTTTCGAATCCAACAGCCGGTCCGCGACCGTGCTGGGTCTGATCGGCGCGGGCGGCATCGGCCAGGTGCTGTTCGACAGCATGAACGCCTTCGATTTCCGCGCCGTCTCGGCCATCGTCATCGTCGTCGTGGTTGCCGTGACCCTGATCGACACCCTGTCGCAGGTGATGCGCCGCCGCCTGCTGTAGCGACGGCGGTCCCTTTCGCGGGCCCATTCTCGGGACTGTCATAATCCTCTGCTCTAAGCATCGCGAAATCGATGCTCAGGGAGAGCCTTGGATGATCCGCACACTGAAACTAGCGGCTTCGGCCGCCGCCCTTCTGGCCCTGGCGGCCTGTGGCGACAACGGCGGGGGCGGCTCCGCCTCCGGCGCGCGCTCCGGCATCTGGGCGGCCGGTTCGTCGACCGTCTTCCCCTTCGCCACGCGGGTCGCCGAGACCTTCGCGCGCGGTTCGGGCGGCGCGGCCCCGCGTGTCGAATCGCTGGGCACCGGCGGCGGCATTCAAGCCTTCTGCCAGGGCGTCGGCCCGACCACCCCGGACATCGCCAACGCCTCGCGTCAGATGAAGCAGTCCGAGTTCGACCTGTGCGCCAAGAACGGCGTCACCGACATCGTTGAGATCAAGATCGGCTTCGACGGCATCGTCATCGCCACGGCCCGTAACGGCAACGGCTTCAACTTCGAACTGAATGACCTCTACGAAGGCCTGGCCAAGGAAGTGCCGGGCGCTGACGGTCAGTTCGTCGCCAATCCGGCCAAGACCTGGAACCAGGTCAACGCCGGCCTGCCGAACCAGCGCATCCAGGTCTATGGCCCGCCGCCCACCTCGGGCACGCGCGACGCCTTCCTGGAGCTGGGCATGACGCCGGGCGCCAAGCTGGTGCCGGCGGTCAAGGCGATCGAAGGCGACAAGGACCGGTTTGAAGGCATCGCCCACACCCTGCGCGAGGACGGCTCCTGGATCGATTCCGGCGAGAACGACAACGCCATCGTCCAGACCCTGACCCGCACGCCGGGTTCGCTGGGGGTGTTCGGCTATTCGTTCCTGGAACAGAACTTGGACACGGTGAAGGCCGAGACCATCGACGGCGTGGCCCCGACCGCTGACACCATCGCCAGCGGTGAATACCCGCTGTCGCGCAGCCTCTACATCTATGTGAAGAAGGCCCATATCGGCGTCATTCCGGGCCTGCAGCAGTTCGTGCAGGAGTTCCTGTCGGAAGGCGCCGCCGCCAAGGGCGGCTATCTGGCCGACCGCGGCCTGATCCCGCTGCCGGAAGACCAACTGCTGGCCCAGCGCGCGACCATCGCCGCCATGACGCCGATGGCACGCCCCGCCAAGTAAGGGGGAACCCGACCGCCGTTCCGCCCCTTCTTTCGCCGGTCCGCACCGGGTAGAAGGGGCGGGATAGCTGTCAGGATGATTTGATGACCACCACGCCCGCGCGCCTGCGCAAGGCCGTACTGCCCGTCGCGGGCCTCGGCACCCGGGTCCTGCCCGGCACCAAGACGACTCCCAAGGAACTGCTGAACGTCGTCGACCGGCCGATCCTGTCCTACATCGTCGAAGAAGCGCGCGAAGCCGGGATCGAGCACATCGTCTTCGTCACCGGCCGCTCCAAGGGCGCCATCGAGGACTATTTCGATCACCAGATCGAGCTGGAAGCCCAACTTCTGGCCAAGGGCAAGACCGACATCCTGGAGATGATGAACGCCGAACTGGCCTCGGCCGGGGAGATGAGCTTCACCCGCCAGATGCAGCCCAAGGGCCTGGGGCACGCCGTCTGGTGCGCGCGCGACATCATCGGCCACGAGCCGTTCGCCGTCATCCTGCCCGACGTCATCGTGGATTCTCAGCCCGGCGCCCTGAAGCAGTTGGCCGAGGTCTATGCCGAAACCGGCGGCAACATCATCGGCGTGGAATCCGTCCCGGAAGATCAGACGCACAAATACGGCATCGTCGATCCGGTCAGCCGCGACGGTTCGCGCATCGTCATGAAGGGCATGGTCGAAAAACCCGCCAAGGGCACGGCGCCGTCCAACCTGTCGATCTCGGGCCGTTACATCCTGCAGCCGGAAATCTTCGACCTGTTGGCGACGCAGGAAAAGGGCGCGGGCGGCGAAATCCAGCTGACCGACGCCATGGCGCGACTGATGGCGGACCAGAGCTTCACCGCCGTCGAATACGCGGGCGTCACCCACGACTGCGGCGACAAGATCGGCCTGTTGCGCGCCAACGTCGCCCTGGCCCTGAAACGCCCCGACCTGGGCGACGCGGCGCGCCAGGCGATCGCGGGCCTGCTGTAACGCAAGGGAAGGCGGCGGGGGTTCCGGTTTACGCCCGCCCCTGCTAACCCTCCGCGCAAATCATCAGGAGACGAACCATGGCGACTTCCGAAGGCTGGAACATGCCGACCGGCGACCTCATGAAGGGCAAGAAGGGCCTGATCATGGGCGTGGCCAACTCCAGCTCCATCGCCTGGGGCATCGCCTCGCAGCTGGCCGCCCAGGGCGCCGAGTTGGCCTTCACCTATCTGGGCGAGAGCCTGGAGCGCCGGGTACGTCCCCTGGCCGAAAGCGTCGGCGCCAAGCTGCTGATCCCGGCCGACGTCACTGACGACGCCTCGATGGATGCGGCCTTCGCCGAACTGGAAAAGACCTTCGGCACGATCGACTTCGTCGTCCATTCGGTGGCCTTCGCCAACAAGGATGAGTTGAAGGGCAGCTTCGTGGACAACACCACGCGCGACAGCTTCCTGCTGGCCATGAACATCTCGGCCTTCAGCTTCGTGGACGTGTCCAAGCGCGCCGCCAAGCTGATGCCGAACGGCGGCAGCCTGATTACCCTGACCTATCTGGGGTCCGAGCGGGTCATTCCGAACTACAACACCATGGGCGTGGCGAAGGCCGCGCTGGAAGCCGCGACCCGCTATATCGCGCGCGACCTGGGTCCCAAAAACATCCGCGTCAACGCCATCTCGGCCGGGGCCATGCGCACCCTGTCGCTGGCCGGCATCTCGGGCGGGCGCGGCCTGCACTCCAAGTCGGCGCAGTTCTCCCTGATCAAGGAAGAGACCTCGATGGAGGGCGTCGCGGGCGCGGCCCTGTGGCTGTGTTCGGACCTGGGCCGTTCGACCACGGGCGAAGTCGTCCACGTCGATGCCGGCTTCCATGCCGTGGGCCTGCCGGAAGACACCGAGGGCTGATCAAGGAGGGCTGATCCCAGCCTTCCGCCACCTGAAGCGACGGTTTAAGGCCGGGGCATGACTGCTCCGGCCTTTTCCATGCGCACCCTGCCCGCCTCGGCCTTGTCGTCCGCCGCCGTGGCGACGGTGATCGGGTTTGGCGGGACGGTCGCCTTGGTCGTTCAGGCCGGCCAGGCCGTGGGCGCGGACGCGGGCCAGATCGGGTCAATGGTGACGGCCCTGTGCCTGGGCATCGGGGCGCCGGGCGCCTTGCTGAGCTGGCGGCTGAAAATCCCCGTCGTTCTGGCCTGGTCCACGCCGGGGGCGGCCCTGCTGGCGGCCTCGACGCTGGGTTTGTCCTGGCCGACGGCGATCGGCGCCTTCGTCTTCGCCGCCCTGCTGATGATCATGACCGGCCTGATCCCGGTTCTGGGCCGGCTGGCGGCGCGTATCCCGGCGGCCATCGCCTCGGCCATGCTGGCGGGGGTGCTGCTGCCCTTCGTACTGAGACTGTTCAAGGTCGTGCCGGACGAGACGGCCTTGGTCGTAGGGCTGATCGCGGTGTTTCTGATCTTTAGGCGTCTGTGGCCGACCTGGGCCTTGCCCGCCGTGCTGGCGGCGGCTTTTGCGGTGTTGGCGATGCGGGGGCAGTTGGCCCTGCCCGCCGGGACCGGCCTGTTCGGCCATCTGGAGCCGGTCGCGCCTGTCTTCGATTGGAAGGCGGCGGTCAGCCTGGGCTTTCCGTTGTTTCTGGTGACGCTGGCGGCGCAGAACCTGCCCGGGCTGGTGGTCCTGCAGAGCGCCGGCTATCCGCCGCCCGCCAACCGACTGATCCTGTCGACCGGCGTCGCCAGCCTGCTGATCGCGCCGTTCGGCGGGCATGGGGTCAATCTGGCGGCGATCACGGCAGCGATCTGCACCGGGCCGGACGCGCACCCCGACGTCGCCAAGCGCTGGATCGTGGGCGTGATCCACGGCGGTCTTTATCTGGTCGTGGCTCTGTTCGCCGCGACGCTGGCCGGGCTGTTCATCGCCATGCCGCCAGCCGTGCTCGCGGCAGTAACAGGGCTGGCGCTGATCGCGCCGCTGACGGGCGCGCTCCAGACAATGATAACGGAGGTCGGATCGCGCGAAGCGGCGGTGCTGACATTTGCGGCGACGGCGTCAGGCCTGACCCTGTTCGGCGTCGGATCGGCCTTCTGGGGCCTCGTGGTAGGGTTTGCGGCGCTGGCCGCGATGCGCTGGATCAGACCGCCGGCCTGATCCAGCTGGGGGGGCTAGTCGCGCAGCGAGGCCGGGACCTGACCGCCGTTTTCGGCCAGCTTCTTCCAGACCGCCTTGGACAGGGCGATGTTCTGTTCGGCCGAGCCGTGCTCGCCGGCGTGGACATTCAGTTCCTCGGCCAACTCCTTTCGGGCGGCCAAGCTGGAATCCAGGTCCAGCAGCTTCAGCAGATCGACGATCGAGGTGCGCCAGTTGCCGCCGCCACCCTTGGACGCCGCCAGATCGCTGAGCACCGCCTCGACATCGACGGGCGGCAAGGCCGGCGCGGCGGTCGGGGCTGGTGCGGCGTTGGGCGCCGGGATTCCAGCCGTCGAGGCCGGCGGCGGAACGGGGGCCGCCTTCGGCTTGTGGCCCGTGATCTTGTTCCAGATCGAAGAGAAGATGCCCATCGGTCGCGCTCCTGTTGGTGTGAGCAGACAACGCGACCGACGGGGCGAGGTTCAGATCAGTCGCGCGCCGGGATGTTGAGGCCGCGCTGGACCGCGGGGCGGGCCAGGCCGCGCTCCAGCCAGGCGGCGACGCGCGGGAAGTCGGCGAAGCCGACGATCTCGCCCGCTTCGTAGAAGCCGATCAGGTTGCGGACCCAGCCCAGGGTGGCGACATCGGCGATGGAATAGTCGCCGACAAGCCAGTCGCGGGGTTCTCCCCCGTCATTGGCAAGCCGCGTCTCCAGCACGCCGAGCAGGCGGCGGCTTTCGGCGACGTAGCGGTCGCGCGGGCGCTTGTCCTCGTAGTCCTTGCCGGCGAAGCGGTGGAAGAAGCCCAGCTGGCCGAACATCGGGCCGATCGCGCCCATCTGGAACATGACCCACTGGATCGTCTCGTAGCGGGTCGCCGGGTCGGCCGAGAGCAGTTTGCCGGTCTTTTCCGCCAGATAGATCAGGATGGCGCCGGATTCGAACAGGGCCAGCGGCTGGCCGCCCGGGCCGTTCGGATCGAGGATGGCGGGGATCTTGCCGTTGGGGTTCAGAGACAGAAACTCCGGCCCCCAGGTCTCGCTCTTGGTGATGTCGATCAGGTGCGGCTCATAGGCCAAGCCGACCTCCTCCAGCATGATCGAGACCTTCACGCCGTTGGGCGTCGGCAGGGAATACAGCTGGATGCGATCGGGATGCTGGGCCGGCCAGCGTTGCGTGATCGGGATGGCGGACAGGTCGGTCATGGGTGCGGCCTCGGCTATTGCGATAGGCCTATGTCGGCGCCGTCCGGGCGATCCGCAACACCGACGGGAGCGGTGACGAAGTGCTAGTCCGGCTCGCGCTCGCCCACCTCGGTCGGCGGCACGGCCATAAGCCAGCCGTCGGCCAGGTGCAGTTCCGGCGTCGCTTCCTTAGTGAAGGGCAGATACCAGGTCGGGCCGCCGGCAGCGGGCGCGATCTCCAGCATGTCGTCGGCGCCGAAGTTCTGAACCGATTTCACCGTGCCCATGACGGCGCCCGCCGTGTCGCGGACCTGAACGCCCAAGAGGTCGGCGAGGTAGAATTCGTCCTCGTCCGGCTCGGGGAACCGGTCGCGGGGGACGTGCAGCTTAAGGCCGCGCAGGGCGTCCGCCTGTTCCTTGGTCGTGATCTCCTTGGCCCGGCCGACGACGCCGTTCTTGTCGGGCCGCGTCGAGGTCAGGGTCAGGGCCACGGTCCCATCGGCGCGCAGCAGAGGGCCATAGGCGGTCAGGGCCAGGGGATCGGCGGTGAAGGCGGTCACCCGCACCTCGCCCCGCACGCCGAAGCCGCCGCCGACCTGGCCGACGAGGATCAATCTGCTGTCCGTGGTCATGCGTGTTCTTAACCCATGAAAAAGGCGGCGTCGAAAGACGCCGCCCTGATCATCGTCAAACCAAAAGGCTTAGCCTTCGGCCTTTTCCTCGGTCGCTTCAGCAGCCGGGGCTTCCTCGGCGGCGGCGTCAGCGGCCGGAGCTTCCTCGGCAGGCGCTTCTTCAGTAGCGGGAGCGTTCTTGGCGGCTTCGGCGGCGGCGGCGGCCTCTTCCTTGGCGCGGGCGGCGGCTTCAGCAGCCTCGACCTTGGCGGCGGCTTCGGCTTCCAGGCGGTCGGCTTCGCGCTGGGCGCGTTCGGCGGCGCGCTCTTGCGCCTTCTTGCCCGGAGCGCCCTTGTTCGGGTTGTTCGACTGCGTCCACTTGACCTTCTGGCCCAAGGTCTCGTCCTGCGACAGGAAGCGGGCGACGCGGTCGGTCGGCTGAGCGCCCTTGCCGAGCCACTCGGCGATGCGCTCGACCTTCAGGGCGACGCGCGGTTGGGCGCCGTCCTTGGGCAGCATCGGGTTGTAGCTGCCGACCTTCTCGATGAACTTGCCGTCGCGCGGCGAGTGCGAGTCGGCGATGACGATGTGGTAGTAGGGGCGCTTCTTGGCGCCGCCGCGGGCCAGACGAATCTTCAGCATTTCAGGTCTCTTTCTAGGAAGTCGTTATTTCTTGGGAGGGAAGCCCGGCAGGCCAGGAAGACCTCCCGGAAGTTGTCCGCCGCCCAGTCCGGCGAGCCGGTCCTGGATGGCTTTCAGATCGTCGGCGGAGGGTTCGGCCATCTTGCCGCCGCCCAACGCCTTGAGGCGGGCCATGTCGGGGCCGCCGCCGCCCATTCCGGGCATGCCGCCGCCGCCAAGGCCGCCCAGCATGGCGGCCATCTGCTGCATCTTCTTGGGTCCGCCGCGCGCCATCGACTTAACCACGTCGGCCATCTGGCGGTGCTGTTTCAGAACCCGATTCACGTCCTGCACATCGACGCCGGCGCCGGCGGCGATGCGCTTCTTGCGCGAGGCGTTCAGCAGGTCGGGCTTCTTGCGCTCGGCCTTGGTCATCGAGGAGATGATCGCTTCCTGACGCAGGATCATGCGGTCGTCGATGCCGCTCTCGGCCATCTGACCCTTCATCTTGGCCACGCCGGGCAGCATGCCCATGATGCCCTGAAGCCCGCCCATCCGCTTCATCTGCTGAAGCTGGCCGGCCAGATCATCCAGATCGAACTGACCCTTGGCCAGTTTGCGGGCCATCTTCTCGGCCTTGGCCTGGTCCAGATCCTGGCTGGCCTTTTCGACCAGGGCGACGATATCGCCCTGACCCAGAATGCGGCCGGCGACGCGGCGGGCGTCGAACACGTCCAGCGCATCGACCTTTTCGCCGGCGCCCAGATATTTGATCGGCAGGCCGGTGACGGCCCGCATCGACAGCATGGCGCCGCCACGACCGTCGCCGTCGGCGCGGGTCAAGACCAGGCCGGTCAGGGGCAGGCGCTCGTGGAAGGCCTTGGCGGTGCGAACGGCGTCCTGGCCGGTCAGGCTGTCGGCGACCAGCAGGGTCTCGACGGGCTTGGCGATGTCGGCGACCTCGGCCACCTCGTTCATCAGCCCTTCGTCCAGGGTGATGCGGCCGGCGGTGTCGAGGATCAGGACGTCGAAACCCTGAAGCTTGGCCGATTGCAGCGCCCGGCGCGTGATCTGGACCGCGCTCTCGCCCGCCACGATCGGCAGGGTGGCGACCTCGATCTGCTTGCCCAGGGTGGCCAGCTGTTCCATCGCGGCCGGACGGCGCGTGTCCAGCGAGGCCATCATGACCTTCTTTCGATCGAACTTGGTCAGGCGCAGCGCCAGCTTGGCCGAGGTCGTGGTCTTGCCCGAGCCCTGAAGGCCGGCCATCAGCACCACGGCGGGCGGATTGGCGTTGGTGTTCAGCGGGACCGGCTCTTCGCCGCCCAGCATCTCGATCAGGCCGTCATAGACGATCTTGACCACCTGATCGGCCGGCTTGACCGAACGGATGACCTCTTCGCCGGTCGCGCGCTCGGTGGCGAAGGCGATGAATTCCTTGACGACCGGAAGGGCGACGTCGGCCTCGAGCAAGGCCACGCGCACTTCGCGCATCGCCTCGGCGACATCCTTTTCGGACAGGGCGCCGCGCCCGGTGATCCGGTCAAAGACGCCTGTCAGCCGCTCGTTCAGAGCCTCGAACATTCACTACCTCATAGCGACGGGTGAAACGGCTCCATACGACAACGGCCCCCGGCGACGATCACGTCGGCGGAGGGTTCTCGCCGGGCTCGTCTCATCGAAATGAGGGTCGTCCCGGTGGAGACGCAGGTTCACTTGCGTCGGAAGCGGCGGCTTATGGCGGAAAAACCTTACAAAGGCAACCGGAGCGATCCGGTCACGCTATAAGAGCCAATATCGACGCAGGGATTTAGCGGATTGTCATCATCGTGCTAAGAGCCGCGCCCTTTATAGGGGCGGCGCTGTCGCCAGGGTTTCAGACTTCGGGAGAAGCACAGATGAGCAAGGTGCTGGTTATCGGCGCGGGCGGCGTCAGTTCGGTGGCCGTCCACAAGATGGCGATGAACGCGGACATCTTCTCGCATATCACCCTGGCGAGCCGCACCAAGTCCAAGTGCGATGCGATCGCCCAGTCCGTGAAATCGCGCTTCGGCGTCGACATCGACACGGCGGCCATCGACGCCGACGACGTGGCGGCGACCACGGCGCTGATCCAGAAGGTGCAGCCCGAACTGGTCGTGAACCTGGCCCTGCCCTATCAGGACCTGTCGATCATGGACGCCTGCCTGGCCGCCGGCGTCGACTATCTGGACACCGCCAACTACGAGCCGCGCGACGAGGCCAAGTTCGAATACAAGTGGCAGTGGGCCTATCAGGACCGTTTCAAGGACGCCGGCCTGATGGCGCTGCTGGGTTCGGGCTTCGATCCCGGCGTGACCTCGGTCTTCACCACCTACATCAAGAAGCACCTGCTGGATTCCATCGAGACGCTGGACATCCTGGACTGCAACGGCGGCGACACCGGCCTGCCGTTCGCGACCAACTTCAACCCCGAGATCAACCTGCGTGAAGTGACCGCGAACTCGCGTCACTGGGAGAACGGCCAGTGGGTCGAAGGCCCGGCGCTGAGCCACAAACAGACCTTCGACTTCGAGGGCGTGGGTCAGAAGAACATGTACCTCATGTACCATGAGGAGCTGGAATCGCTGGCGAAATTCTATCCCGAGATCAAGCGCATCCGCTTCTGGATGACCTTCGGCGACAGCTATCTGAAGCACCTCGAAGTGCTGGAAAACATCGGCATGACCTCGATCGAGCCGATGTCGTTCCAGGGCCGCGAGATCATTCCGATCGAGTTCCTGAAGGCCCTGCTGCCCGAGCCGGCCTCGCTGGGTCCGATCACCAAGGGCAAGACCAACATCGGCGTCATCGCCACCGGCCTAAGGGACGGGGTCAAGAAGACGGTCTACGTCAACAACATCTGCGACCACGAAGAGGCCTATGCCGAGACCGGCAACCAGGCCGTCAGCTACACCACCGGCGTGCCGGCCATGATCGGCGCAGCCCTGATGGTGACCGGCCAGTGGAAGGGCGACGGCGTGTTCAACATGGAGCAGCTGGACCCCGATCCCTTCATGGACATGCTGAACAAGCACGGCCTGCCGTGGAAGGTTCAGGACCTGGACGCCCCTCTGGACTTCTGATCGGACCGACTGAATGCAGACCCAGGCCGGCGATCCGGGCGCCTTTGCGCATTTCGACCTGAACCGCGTCGCGTCGCCCGCCTTCGTGGTGGACGAGGCGGCCATCCGTCGCAATCTGTCCGTGCTGAAGGGCGTGCGTGACGGAGCGGAGGCGCGCGTGCTTCTGGCGCTGAAGGCATTTTCGATGTGGTCGCTGGCCGATGTGGTCGGCGAATACCTCGACGGGGTCTGCGCCTCGGGTCTGTGGGAGGCGCGGCTGGCGCGCGAGTTCTACAAGGGCGAGCTGACGACCTATTCGCCGGCCTATACGGCGCAGGACCTGCCTGAGATCCTGCGTCTGTCGGATCACGTCATCTTCAACAACCCGGCCCAGATCGCCCGCTTCATCGACTTGATCGCCCAAGCGCGCGCGGACGGCGAGACGTTCGAGATCGGCCTGCGGCTGAACCCCGAACATTCCGAAGGCGAGGTCGCCAAATACGACCCGGCCCAGCCCTGTTCGCGCCTGGGCTTTCCGGTGTCGCAACTGACCGCCGAACATCTGATCGGCGTCGACGGTTTGCATATCCATGCGCTGTGCGAGCAGGATTTCCAGCCCCTGTCGCGCATCTGGGCGGCGGTGGAGCCCAAGCTTTCGCCGCTGCTGGGCAGGATCAAATGGCTGAACCTGGGCGGGGGGCACCACATCACCCGCGCCGACTATCAGACCGACGATCTGATCGCCTTCGTGCGCGATCTGCAGGCCAGGCACGGGGTTCAGGTCTATCTGGAGCCGGGCGAGGCCGTGGCGCTGGACGCCGGCATACTGATCGGCGAGGTGCTGGACGTGTTCGAAAACGGCATGCCCATCGGCATCACCGACATCTCCGCCACCTGTCATATGCCCGATGTGATCGAGGCGCCCTATCGCCCCGCGCTGTTGAAAGAGCCCGAGCATGGGGTGACGGTGCGACTGGGCGGGCCGTCGTGCCTGGCCGGCGACATCATCGGCGACTACGTCTTCGCCGAGAGGCCGACGCCCGGAACGCGGATCGCGTTTCTGGACCAGGCCCACTATTCGATGGTGAAGACCAACACCTTCAACGGCGTGCCGCTGCCGTCTATCGTGCTGTGGAACTCCCAGACGGATGCGCTGAGGACGGTGCGTGACTTCGACTATTTGGCCTTCCGCGACCGACTGTCCTGATCGCAAAGAAAAGGGCGGCTCGCGCCGCCCTTCCCTGACCTATTCTTCTTTCGGTTCGTCCGCCGTCGGTTCGGCGTCGGGCTTGGGCGTCGAGCCCGGCTCGGTGACGACGATGCCTTCGGGCGGGGACGACAGTTTCGACAGGTCGCCGCCGGCGCGCAGGACGTCCAGCGCGCGCTGAAGCTGATAGTCCTTTTCCTTGTCGAACTTTTCGCCCGGGGCTTCGCGCGGGGTGTGCGGACCCTTGCGCTCGGCGCCGATGGAGGCGTCCAGGGCCGTGGCGTAGGCGGCCTCGGAATAGATGAAGCTGGAGCGCGAGACGATGCGGGCCTCGGCCTCGTTGCGGGCGACTTCCAGATCCGGCTCGATGCCGATCTTCTGGATCGAGGCGCCCGAGGGGGTGTAGTAGCGCGCGGTCGTGATCGACAAGGCGCCGTCCTGGCCCTGACGCAGCGGGATCACGGTCTGGACCGAACCCTTGCCGAAGCTGGTCAGGCCCACGATGGTCGCGCGCTGGTGATCCTTCAGGGCGCCGGCGACGATTTCCGACGCCGAGGCCGAGCCGTAGTTGACCAGGACGACCAGCGGCAGGCCGCCGGTGACGTCGCCGGGCTTGGCGGAATAGCGCTGGATCTGCTCGGGCTTGCGGCCCCGTTGGCTGACGATCTCGCCGCGTTCCAGGAAGGCGTCGGACACGTCGATGGCAGCGTTCAGCAGGCCGCCGCCGTTGTTGCGCAGGTCCAGGACATAGCCCTTCACGCCCGGCTTCTCGGCCTTGATCTTGGCGATAGCCTCGTTCAGCTCGCGGCCGGTGTTCTCGTTGAAGGTCGAGACGCGCAGATAACCGAAGTCACCCTCGACCCGGCCGGTGACCGACTGAACCTTGATGACCTCGCGGGTCAGGGTCACTTCCAGCGGGTCTGAACCGTCGCGCAGGAAGGTCACCTTGACGCTGGTGCCCACGGCCCCTCGCAGCTTTTCGGACACCTGGCTGACCGTCAGGCCCGCCGCGTTCTGGCCCTCGATCGAAGAGATCACATCGCCCGCCTGGACCCCGGCCTTAGCGGCGGGGCTGTCGTCCATCGGCGAGATGACCTTCACCATGCCGCCGTCGGCGCTGATGGTCAGGCCGACGCCAGAATACTGGCCCTCGGTGCGTTCGCGCAGGTCGTCGTAGTTGGAGGGCGGCAGATAGTTGGAGTGCGGGTCCAGCGCCGTCATCATGCCGGCCAGCGCGGCCTCGATCAGCTTCTTGTTGTCGACCGGGACGACGTAGGCCTGCTCGACGATGCCCACCACGTCGCCGAACAGCTCCAGCATGCGGAAGGTTTCGTTTCGCGGGGTCTGGCTGCTGACAGCAGCGGCGGATCCGCCGAGCACCAGAGCGGCGCAGCCGACGAGGAGCAGTTTACGCATTCGGTCTCTTTCGGTCGGGCCGATCACTGTGGGCGCCCGTGGGAAGGTTAAGGCCCCGCAGTCACGACCAAATCGTGGCGACGCGGCGTCCCGCCGATAAAATCAGCGTCAGACGAGAATGCAAAGGACTATTGCGGGTTCAACGCAACCACGGTCCCGGATCGATCGGCCGTTCGTCGCGGCGCAGTTCGAAATAGACATCGCCGTCCGGGCCGCTGCGCCCCAGGGTCTGGCCGTCCGAAACCCGGGCGTCCGGGCCGACATCGACGCTTTCCAACCCGGCGATGACGGCGCGCCAGCCGGGACCGAGGTCCAGCACCACCACATTGCCCCACCCCGTCAGCGGCCCGGCGTAGGCGACCTTGGCGTCGGCGGGCGCGGTGACGGCCGCGCGGTCAGCCCGCCAGCGCCAGCCGGAGGTTCCGGCGCCCCAAGTCTGGCTGGGCGCGCCGGCGACGGGCGAACTGAGGCGACCGCGTCCGGCCGGAAGGCGAGCGGTCGGCGTCTCTTCGGCCTGGGTGGTCGGGACCGCGCCGCCCAGTTCGCGGATGCGGCGTTCCAACACGGCGGCGGCGCGTTCGGCGGCGCGGGCCTCAGCGTTCAGAACGGCGGTCAGGGCGGTCTTGCGCGCCGTCAGCCCCTCGATCTCGCCGCGCCGGTCGCCCTGCTCGCTCTCGGTCGTCAGCAGTCGCTCCGAGGACAGGACGGCGAGGCGGCGGATGCGCATGATCTCGGCCTGACGGGCGGCCAGCACCTTGGCGCGGCTTTCCAGATCCGGCGTCATGGCCTTGAGCAGGATGGAGGCGCGCACAGTGTCGATGGCCTTGTCGGCGGGCACCAGCAACGGCGGCGGCGGGCGGCGGCTCATCATCTGCAACGCGCTGAGCAGACGGCCCTGGGCGCCGCGCTCGCGCGCCAGGTCCGTGACCAGTTCGGCCTCGCGCTCGGTCAGTTGCTGGAGGCGCGCGCGCTGATCGTCGATCTGACGGTCGCCGGTCTGTTCGTCGGCCCGCAACGAGGCCAGACGGCGCTCCAACTGAGCCAGTTCGGTCTTGGCGGCGTCGGCGTCGGCACGCAGACGACGGGCGCGCACCGTCTCGTCGCGGTATTCGGCCTGGATGCGCGACAGTTCGCTCTCGGGCGCCTGGTTGCTCATCGCCGGGGCGGCGCAGACGAAACCCGTCAGCAGGGCCAGCGATAAGGGTATGGCGCGACGCATGTCAGTCGCGATGATAGGGCGATCCGGCAAGGATGGTCACGGCCCGATACAGCTGTTCGGCCAGCATGGCGCGCGCCAGGGCGTGGGGCCAGGTCTGGGGACCGAAGGCCAGGGTCGAGGACGCGGCGTCGCGCACGCTGGCGTCCAGCCCGTCCGCCCCGCCGATGGCGAAGACCAGACGACGCTCGCCCTGGTCCCGCAATTTGGCGATGTGGTCGGCGAAGGCGCGCGAGGAATAGGTCTTGCCGCGCTCGTCGCAGGCGATCAGGTGCGCGCCCTCTGCGGCAGCCAAGATCAGCTCAGCCTCCGGCGCCTTGCCGGGTCTGCGAGCTTCCAGATCGATCAGTTCGAGGGGACCGAGGCCAAGCGCGCGTCCCGACAGGGTGGCGCGCTTGGCGTAGTCGTCGGCGAGCGTCGCTTCAGGCCCCCGGCCCGGTCGGCCGATGGCGACGATGCTCAGCTTCATGGTGTCAGTCGCGGACCATGCGGTGGGCGGAGTCGACCGCCCAGATCTTTTCGATGTTGTAGAAGGTGCGCACTTCCGGGCGGAACAGGTGCACGATCACATCGCCGGCGTCGATCAGAACCCAATCACAGTGCGGCAGGCCCTCGACCTTGGCCTTGCCCAGCCCCTGTTCCTTGAGCGTGCGCAGCAGGTGGTCGGCGATGGCGCCGACGTGACGGTGCGAACGACCGGACGCCACGATCATGGTGTCGGCCATGGCGCTTTTGCCCTTCAGGTCGATCAGGACCATGTCCTGGGCCTTGTCCTCGTCGAGGCGGCTCAGCAGGGCTTCTTCCAGCGGCGTGGAGCCGACGGGGCGGGGAGCGGAATCGTCGAAGCCGCGCGGGGAGGCGTCGGATTCAAAGCCGTCTTCGGAATGGAGAGGTTCGATAGGGTCCATCTCGTGCGCCGTATTCGAGACGGCGGCGTCTTGCGTATCATACGCGGGCGAGGGGGTCAGCGGAGGGCTCCGGGAGCGTTGACTAAAGAAGCCCTCTAGCACGGATGGGCCGCAACGTGAACCGCCGCCCGAATCATCCGGCGATCACGAGGTCGCGCGCACGCCTGCGCCGGTCCTGATCGCCGTGGACGACAGGGGGTTGAGCGGCGCCGTCAGATAGGTCCAGGCGGGCGCCTGAAGCGTCGGCAGAAGCCCCGCCTGCTGGGCCGGAATGCGGAAACCGGCGAAGCGGGCGGCGGCCGGCGCCGTGCGGCTGTCCAGCAGCGAACCCGGCCGGGCGATGACCGCCACCGGCATCAGCCGCATGATGTCGGTCCAGCCTCGCCAGCGGTGGAAGCTGGCCAGATTGTCCGACCCCATCAGCCAGACGAAATGCACGCCGGGATGCCGCGCGACCAGAAGGCGCAGGGTGTCCACGGTCCAGGCGACGCCGGCCCGACTCTCGAAGTCCGAGACGATCATCGACGGACCGCGTGCGTGCTGGCGCGCCGAGGCCATGCGGTCCTTCAGCGGCGCGCTGTGACGGGCATCCTTCAACGGGTTCTGCGGCGAGACCAGCCAGACGACCCGGTCGAGATCCAGACGTCGCATGGCGGTCTCGGCGACATGGGCGTGACCCTCGTGGGCGGGATTGAAGGAGCCGCCGAACAGGCCGACCTTCATGCCTGGAGCGAGGATCAAGCCGTCGCGTAGCGCCCCGGAGCGGGGGCCGGCGCCTTTGGGCGCGGGACCGGCGTGGAAGAAGGACAAGCGGCGTCTCGGGCGGCGGGCGTTATGCTCAGCGGCGCCCTTATAGCGCGCGCCTATGCTCCGCCTACAGAATTCGTTCTCAGACGGCGGCGTCGAACAAGGCGTCGCGCGCCACGTCGGCGTGGGTCATGGGGAACAGGTGCCCGCCGCCGGACACGACCTCGACCGAGACATTGGGCAGGCCGCGGGGCTGAACCGGCACATGGGTCAAGGCGCCGTGTTCGGCCTTCAGGATGCGGACCGGGCCGGGATAGCGTTTCATGGCCCGCCACGGATCGTGCGCCTGGGCTGCGTAGTTGGCCGCCTCCCAGGCCGGCGCGGCGGTAAGGCTGAACCCGCCGTCGCCTTCGTTCAGGCCTTCGGAAAGATAGTCGGCCAGGACCATGTCGGGCCAACCCTTGAAGGCGCCGCGCCCGCGATAGGCGGCCATCGCCTGTTCGCGGCTGTCGAACTGGCTGCGACGGCGCAGGGTGGCCTTGGCGATGGGGATCGCCTTCATCAGCTTGTGGGCGAAGGGCAGGTTGAAGGCGAAGACCGCGGATCGTTTCCAGATCACCGGATCAAACAGCACCAGGCTGGACACCCGATCCGGCCGAATGGCAGCCGCCAGAAGCGAAGCCGTGCCGCCCATCGAATGGCCAGCCATGACCACGGGCGGACCGTCAATGGCCTCGAGCAGGGCCAGCAGGTCGTCGCGGTGGTCCAGCCAGCTGGTCTTGGGCCGGGCGAAGGTCGGCAGCGCAGACCGTCCATGGCCGCGCAGATCCGGCGCCCAGATCCGCAAGGACGCCGACAGCGGCGACAAGAGGCTGCGATAGGTGGCGGCGTTGAAGCCGTTGGCGTGAGAAAAGATCAGATCGACCGGCCGGTTCGGATCGCCGAAATCCAGCACGGCCATCTCGCCGGCGCCCCAGCGATTGTCGATCGGCACGGACAGGCGACGCGGTGGGGACATCAACGCCGCGTCCATGGTCATGCGACGTCGCGACAGGCGGCGCAGCGACCGTGCGCCTCGATCGTGGTGCGGGCGATGGCGTAGCCGGCGGCCGATGCGGCGGCGTTCATGGCGCTCTGGTCCGGTCCGCTGACCTCGCGCGTCGCGCCGCAGCAGTCGCAGATCAAGAAGGCGGCCGCGTGGGCGGCCTCGCCATCGTCGGTGCAGGCGACATAGGCGCTGATGGAGGCGATGCGGTGGACCATGCCCAGCCGTTCCAGGAACTCCAGCGCGCGATAGACGGTCGGCGGCTTGGCGGCCTGGCCGTCTTCGCCAAAACGCGCGATCAGATCGTAGGCCTTCACCGGCTCGCCGCTTTCCAGCAGCAGAGCCAGGACGCGCCGGCGCTGGGCGGTCATCCGCTCGCCCTGCTGGACCGCGCGCGCCTCGGCCGCCGCCAGGGCGCGGTCCAGCGCCCCGCCGTTCAGGCCGGAGTGGTCATGGTCATGATCGCAGGCGGAACCCATACGCCACAGCTAATGGCTGGCGACCCCCACTGCAACCGACGCATCGCGGGTTTGCCGGTTGCGCGGCGTTGGGCTAGAAGGCGCGCCTCCGATCTTTAACCAGAGCGTCCTCGCTTCATGACCGACACGAACAATTCGCCGCTCGAAGGCAACGTCCTCTTCTACACAAACCCTGAGCCGCTGGACGCTGGCCTTCATGCCTCGCTTGGCGTCAACCCGGCCGAGAAGCCTTATGCGTTCGTCGGCAAGACCAATATCGTCCCGCTGACGGTCACCGAATTCGCCCCGGCGGCGTTGTCCTACCCAATCATCTTCATCGGAGACCAGAAGCTGCCCATGGCAGTCATGGGTCTGCGTCAGGGCGACAATCTTTTTGTGTCTGCAGCAGGCGACTTCCGCCCTGACGCCTACGTTCCCGCTTACGTGCGCCGCTATCCCTTCGTCTTCGCTGACGACAAGCAAAACGAGCGCATGGTCCTGTGCATCGATCGCGATGCAGAGATCGTCGTAGAGGGCGGCGAAAACCCCTTGTTCGTTGATGGACAAGCGAGCGAATACACGCAGATGGCGATGGATTTCTGCAACAACTTTGAACAGGAGCGTCTTCGCACGGAAGCCTTCCTGGCTCTCGTGAACCAGCTCGATCTGCTGGATGTGCGCGACGCGACCTTTACTCCGCGCAATGCCGACGGCACGCCAGCGCAGCCGCAGAAAATTGCCGAATATTACGCGGTATCAGAAGACAAGCTGCGCGCTCTTTCGGCCGAGAAGCTGGTCGAGCTGCGGGATAACGGGGCTCTGGGCCAAATCTACGCCCATCTGGTCTCTCTGCTGGGCTGGGAGCGCTTGATCGCTCTTGCCTTCCAACGTCAAGCCGAGGCGCCGGCTTCAGTAAACTGATCGCAAAACGCCAACCAGATGCACGCCCCGCCGGTTCGTCGGCGGGGCGTTTTTAGTTTCAACGGCGCGAGAACAGCGCCCGGGTCAGGCAAGAAAAGACCAGACGCCCGGCCTCGTCCAGCAGGTCATGCGAGGCGATGACGATGCCCTTGTCGTCGCCGACCGGATCCTTGCCCATCACCGTCATGCGGCCCCGCAGCAGTTCGCCCGCCGGGGGATTGCGCATGTAACGCAGCCCATCGACGGCCAGGACCTTGGTCTGGGCCCAGCCGCCGGATTTGTCGGCCGCCAGTCGGCTCCACAGCACATAGACCATGGCGTCCGGCGCGCCGTAGGCCACGTCCCAGCCCGGCGAGAACCGCTCGATGAAGACGTCCAGCGCCCCTTGATCGACCGCACAGGCGCCCAGCGGCACGACCTGCCCCACCTCTAGGTCTTCGAAATGGACGTGCAGCGGATCGCTCATGCGCAGACCTTGGGTTCAGGCGGGTTCTTCGGAAACGCGAACCAGCAGCTTGCCGTCGTGATCGCCGGTGAACAAGCGATTCAACGATCCCACCGCGTCTTCCAGCCCGTCGTCGACGTGAACCTTCCACTTCACACGGCCATCCGCCAGCCACGGGCCCATTTCCGCCACCATCTCGCGGGCGCGTGGGGCGTAGTCCAGGACCAGGAAGCCCTGGACGTGCAGGCGATGGGTGATGATGCGCGCGAAGTTCGGCGAAGGCGGCGCCTTGGTCGCATTGTAGGAGGACACCAGGCCGCAGACCGCCATCCGCCCGTGGACCTTCAGCCGGTTGAAGACCGCGATCATGATGTCGCCGCCGACATTCTCGAAGTTCAGATCGACGCCGTCGGGGGCCAGACGGTCCAGCGCCTCACCGACATCCTGGTTCTTGTAATCGATAGCCGCGTCGAAGCCGAGTTCGTCGGTCAGCCAGGCGCACTTTTGCGGGCCGCCCGCGATGCCGATGACGCGGCACCCGCGCTGTTTGGCGATCTGCCCCGCGATGGAACCGACCGCCCCGGCGGCGGCCGAGATGACGATGGTCTCGCCTTCCTTGGCCTTCAACACATCGGTGACGCCGAAATAGGCGGTTAGGCCGGTCATGCCTAGCACGGACATATTGGCCGTCAACGGCAGGCCCGGCGCACGGTGGACCGGGCGAAGACCGCCTTCCGGCACGACCGCATAGTCGGCCCAACCGCCCGAGGTCGGCATGACGACATCGCCGGCCTTGAAGCGGCTGGATCGCGAGGCTTCGACGACGCCCAGCGTCAGGCCGCGCATGACCTCGCCCAGGCCGACCGGCGGCAAATAACCCTCGGAATCGTTCATCCAGGTGCGATTGGTCGGGTCCAGCGACAGATAGACGGTGCGGACCAGCACCTCGTTCTCCTTCAGATCAGGGATGGCCGTCTCGACCAGTTCCAGATCGCCGGGCTGGATCAGGCCCTTGGGACGCTGGCGCAGCACCCATTGACGGTTCGTCTTGCCGATTGTCGAAGCCATTGGCGTCTCTCCGTGCGTTTTCTTTGGCCACCATCTTGGCCGCGACGGGGGCCTCGGTCGAGGTGTGCGCCAAGAAAAAAGCGACCCTTGCGGATCGCTTTGAAGTGGCATCATCGAGAATGAGGCGCGGAGGCGGCATGATCAGCTTTCGCAGATCAAGTCGGGGGGCGTCGCCGCCTCCACGGACCAATAACGACGGCGCCTGAAGCCGGTTCCCGACCTCGATCGCCTTTTTTTTGCGCCTTCGTACTTTCGCCCATCGATGCTGGCGCAAAACAAAGAAAAGGCCTCGATCCCGAGGGACCGAGGCCGGTCTTGGCGCCCGAAGGAGACCGCGTTTTAAGCGGCTTCTTTCTGGCGTGACGGGTGGAAGAACAGCGCCTGGCTGATCGCCGCCTTCACCGTTTCCGGCTGGAAGGGCTTGGTGATCAGGAAGGTCGGCTCAGGGCGCTCGCCGGTCAGCAGGCGTTCCGGGAAGGCGGTAATGAAGATCACCGGCACGTCAATGGTCTTCAGGATATCCTTGACCGCATCGATGCCCGACGAGCCGTCGGCCAGTTGGATGTCGGCCAGAACCAGGCCCGGCTTGTGGCGGGCGACGGCGTCGATCGCCTCGTCGTGCGTCGTGGCGGTGCCGGTGACGCGGTGACCCAGTTCCGTGACCAGGCTCTGGATATCGGCAGAGATGATGGCCTCGTCTTCGATGACCAGAACATCGGTGGCCAGTTCGGCGTCGATGTCGGCCTGGGCGTCGGCGATCAGACGCTCCACGTCGCGCGGATCGGCGGACAGGATCTGCGCGGCTTCCGAAGGGGTGAAGCCTTCAAGGGCCGTCAGCAGGAAGGCCTGACGGGAGCGCGGCGCGATGCGCAGCAGACGCTGCGAGGCGTCGCTGCCCGTGGTTTCCAGCGTGCCGGTTTCCAGTTGCGCGCCGGTCGAGGACCAGATGGCGTGGAAGACATGATAAAGGGCGACCCGCGGCGTCATGTCAGCCGACAGTTGCTGTTCGCCGGCCGCCAGGGCCTCCAGAGCGACACGGACATAGTTGTCGCCCGTGGATTGATCGCCGGTCAGGGCGCGTGCGTAACGGCGCACATAAGGAAGATGCGGCGCGAGTCTGGCCAGAAGGCTCATTCAGATAGTCCCCGACAAATCACAGCCCGACCGGCAAGGCAGGGCGTTATAGCCAGCTTAAACGTCACATTCGCATCACGGTTCCGCCGCCGCGAACAAGCTTTAGCATTAAAAGCCGTTCATGCAGGAACCCCGCCGGTCTGATGACGTTTGAGACCGACATCTCTTCGCGATGACAGTTGGGTGGGCTTGGCTCTGTCTATGATCGATTCTCCGGACTCCTCTCGTCCCAAAGGCGACCAGAAGGGGGAGGCAGGGCTTGAAGAAGCTCGCCTTCGCCAGCAGGCCATTGGCGTTAAGCTGCGACACATGTTCGACGAGGTCGTCAACGAACCCGTGCCCGATGAGTTTCTCGATATCCTGAAACGCGCCGACGCCAAGTCTTCGGACAGCGCCGCATGAGCACCTCACGCCTTGGGGCCGCCCCCAAACCCGCGTCGGCCGACGACGAGGGCTTCAAGCGCGAACTGGTCCTGCTGATCCCGCATCTGCGCGCCTTCGCCCGGACCTTGACCGGCGATCCGACCGCGGCCGACGATCTGGCGCAGGACGCCATGATGAAGGCTTGGGACGCGCGCGCCAGCTATCAGATGGGCACGAACATGAAGGCCTGGACCTTCATGATCCTGCGCAACCAGTTCTATTCCGAAAAACGCCGCTCGTGGCGTCAGTCGCAGCTGGATCAGGAAGCCGCCGAGCGGACCCTGGTCGCCGTGGACGATCCCGAGGCGCCCGTCGCCTTGGACGAGCTGCGTCAAGCCTTGAAGACCCTGCCCGAAGAACAGCGCGAGGCCTTGATCTTGGTTGGCGCTGGCGGCTTCGCCTATGAAGAGGCGGCCGAAATCTGCGGCTGCGCAGTCGGCACGGTGAAGAGCCGCGTCAGCCGCGCGCGGCGTGCGCTGCAAGCCACCCTGGAACGGGGCGGCTACGGACGCGACGGCAAGGCGGCAGGCGACGCCATGCGCTCAATTCTCGGCGAGGCCGACAGGCTGGCCGGCGCCCGGAGCTGAGCGGCGGTGAACGAGACGACCAGGGACGCCCCAAGGCCGCGGCTCGGTCGCACGTGGAGCTCGGATCGCTTTCAGGGCATCCGGTTTCGGCTGGGCGCGGCCATGGCCATGGCCCTGCTGCCGATCTTCGTGCTCAGCCTGATCCAGACCCAGGCGGACTTCCAAAGACAGGCCGACGACCGGCAGGTGGACCTTCAACTGGCGGCCGAACGCAGCGCCTCCAGCGCCAAGGCCAAACTGGATAGCGCCCAGGTGCTGTTGCGCGCGCTCAGCCCCGATGCGGTCGGCCCCTATTGCGCACCGCGTCTGACGGCGCTGGTCGGACGTCTGGAAGGCTACGAGGGCCTCTACCGCATCAGCCCGACGGGCGAGGCGGTCTGCGCCTCGGGCCGAGTGGACGGCGTGAGATCCGGCGTGGCGCCCGCCGCCCAGTCGACTTGGTTCCAGCGGCTGCGCAATGGCGAAGAACTGGTCGTCATGCGCGCCCCCGATGGCGCCGGCTATGAAGGCGCGCTGATCGTGGCCACACGCGCCGAGCGGCCGATGGGCCGGTTCGACGGCGCCATGGTCGCCGTGATCCCCTTCTCCGCCCTGCAACCCGATGTCACTGACGCCGCGCTGCCGTCGGGCGCTCAAGCCGCCCTGACCGACGGCGCGGGTCGTATTCTGACGGCCAGTGATCCCGACGTGTTCAAACTCTCGGCCGGCGACGACATCGCGGGCTGGGTCGATCGGGCGAGCGATCAGGGGTCTGCGGTGTTCGAGGCCAAGGATGCGCAGAACCAGCGCCGCGACTATGCGGGCGCGGCCCTGGCCGGCGGCGATCTTTATGCGCTGCTGTCGGCCCCCGCGCCGGGGTGGCTGTCGTGGGCGCGGCTTAATCCGATCGGCACCCTGTTGCTGCCGCTGGGCGCCTGGTTGACGGCGTTCGCGGCGGTGATGCTGCTGTCGGAGCGGATCTTTATTCGCTGGCTGGATTATCTGGAGCGGGTCGCGGCCATCTACGCCAAGGGCCGGTTCTCGGTGCGTCCGCTGCAGGCGATGAACGCACCGTCCGAAATCCGCACCATGGCGCGCACACTGGACGAGATGGCCGAGGCCATCACCGTGCGTGACCGCGAACTGACCGACGCCCTGACGGAAAAAGACGCGCTGATGCGCGAAATCCATCACCGGGTGAAGAACAACCTTCAGATCATCTCGTCCCTGCTGTCGATGCAGCAGCGCGCCCTGACCGATGCGCCGGCTAAGGCGGCGCTGGGTGATACGCGCCAACGCATCTCGGCCTTGGCCCTGATTTACCGCACCCTGTATCAGAGCAACGACATTCGCCACGCCGACGCGCGCGAGTTTTTGAACGAACTGGTGGGGCAACTGGTCGCCAGCGAGGCCGGGCGCGGACCGGTGGTTATCAGCTCGGTGGACGCCGATTCCCTGCACGTCGATCCCGACAAGCTGGCGCCCCTGGCGCTGTGGCTGGTCGAGGCGGTGACAAACGCCCAGAAGCACGCCTTCGCCGGCAGCGGCGGGGAGCTGAAGGTGCGCTTCCGCGTCCAGGGCGAGAAATCGGTTCTGGAAGTCGAGGACAATGGGCCGGGCGCCCAGGCCGGCGCCGAGGTCGGGGTGGGCCGCACCCTGATGAGCGCCTTCGCCAAGCAGTTGCGCGGCGAGACCGAGTTCGCCACCCCGCCCGGCGGCGGCACCATCGCCCGCATGATCTTCGCCACCCCAGAAGCGCTCGCGCCCGTCGATCCGGCGGACAAGACGCCCGGAACCGCAGCGCTGGCGTCGCGTTGATGAGGCGAGTCCGGCGGAGTTTCACCCCGGCCAACCCTGGAGCTTCCCCTATGCGCAAGATTTTCGTTCTGGTCGCCGCCGCCGCCGCCCTGACCACTGCCGCCTGCAACACCGTTGAAGGCGTGGGCCGCGACACCCAGGCCGCCGGTCAGGCCGTGACCGGCGCCGCTCAAGACGCCAAGAACTAATCGACGGCCGCAGCCCAGGCTGCAGCATTCGACCGGCAAGGCCCCGCATCGTCGGGGCCTTGTTCGTTTCAGGACCGCGATAGGAGCCATCCCGTGAACCACACCGCCCGCGACGCCGGCCTCAAACTCTTGCGCCAGCACGCCCTGATCGCCGGCAAGGCTGTTCCGGCCAACAGCGGCGGCATCGCCGTCGATGATCCGGCGACCGGCGATGTGATCGGCCATGTCCCCGATCTGGGCGCCGCCGAAACCGAACAGGCCATCGCGGCGGCGAGCGAGACGTTCAAGACCTGGTCGAGATCCGATCCGCACGCGCGTGCGGCCTTCCTGCGCAAATGGGCGGCGCTGATCGACGACAATCTGGAGGGTCTGGGTGCCCTGATGGCGCTGGAGAATGGCAAGCCGTTCGAGGAGGCCAAGGGCGAGGTCGCCTACGCCAACGGTTTCCTGAAATGGTTCGCGGGCCAGGCCGAACGGTTGATCGGCGAGACCCAGGATAGCCCTCTGGGCCATCTGATCCTGACCTATCGCGAGGCGGTCGGGCCGTGCGCCCTGATCACGCCCTGGAACTTCCCCGCCGCCATGCTGACGCGAAAGCTGGGGCCGGCCTTCGCGGCAGGCTGCACCGCCGTGGTCAAGCCGGCCAGCCAGACGCCCTTCACCGCCATCGCCCTAGCCGAACTGGCCTATGAAGCCGGCCTGCCGAAAGGCGCCCTGTCGATCGTCACCGGCGACGCCGCGACCATCGGCAAGGTGCTGACCGACAGCCCGGACATTCGCAAACTGTCCTTCACCGGCTCGACCGGCGTGGGTCGCAAGCTGGCCGAGCAATGTGCCGGAACGCTGAAACGGGTGTCGATGGAGCTGGGCGGCGCGGCGCCCCTGATCGTCTTCGCCGACGCCGATTTGGATCTGGCGGTCGCTGAAACCATCAAGGGCAAGTTCAGGAACTCGGGCCAGACCTGCGTCTGTCCCAACCGCGTCTATGTCGAGCGGTCGGTCGCCAAGACCTATGCCGAGAAACTGGCCGCCGAGGTGGCCAAGATCGTGGTCGGTCCCGCCTTCGACGACGGCGTGAAGGTCGGGCCGCTGATCGAGGACAAGGCCATCGACAAGGTCGAAAAACATGTGGCGGCGATCAAGGCCGACGGCGGCCGGGTCTTGACCGGCGGGTCGCGCCATGAGCTGGGCGGCCGCTTCTTCCAGCCGACCGTGACCCTGGGCGGCGACGACGCCCTGTTCCGCGAGGAAGAGACGTTCGGCCCCATGATCCCCGTCTTCGCCTTCGACACCGAGGACGAGGCGCTGGAGAAGGCCAACGCCAGCGACTATGGCCTCGCCTCCTATCTGTTCACGCGCGATCTGGACCGGGCCATGCGGTTCAGCCGTCGGATCGAGGCGGGGATGTGCGGGGTCAACACCGGCCTGATCTCCACCGCTGTCGCGCCGTTCGGTGGGGTCAAGCAGTCGGGCTATGGTCGCGAAGGCTCGATCCACGGCATTGACGAATATGTGGACGTCAAGACGGTGACGCTGGCGCTGAAATAGCGCCGGGTCGCCGGGCCTGTAATTCGCCGCGCTTCTGCGGCATAAGCCCGCGATGAAGTTCCTCGACCAGGCCAAGATCTATATCCGCTCCGGCAACGGCGGCGCGGGCTCCGTGTCGTTTCGACGCGAGAAATTCATTCCCAACGGCGGCCCGGACGGCGGCGACGGCGGCAAGGGCGGCGACGTCTGGATCGAGGCGGTCGACGGGCTGAACACCCTGATCGACTATCGCTACCAGCAGCATTTCAAGGCTCAAACCGGCCACCACGGCCAGGGCCGCCAGATGCACGGCGGCAAGGGCGAGGACGTCCATCTGAAGGTGCCGGTCGGCACCCAGGTGCTGGACGAGGACAAGGAAACGGTCCTGCTGGACATGGACACGGCCGGCAAGATCGAGCTGTTGGTGAAGGGCGGCAACGGCGGCTGGGGCAATGTGCGCTTCAAGGGCCCGACCAACCAGGCGCCGACCTACGCCAACCCCGGCCAAGAGGGCCAGGAACGCTGGATCTGGCTGCGGCTGAAGCTGATCGCCGACATCGGCCTGGCGGGCTTGCCGAACGCGGGCAAGTCGACCTTCCTGTCGGCCGCCAGCGCCGCCAAGCCCAAGATCGCCGACTATCCCTTCACCACCCTGGCGCCGAACCTGGGGATGGTGGACCTGTCGCCGTCCGAGCGGTTCGTCATCGCCGACATTCCCGGCCTGATCGAGGGCGCCAGCGAGGGCGCGGGACTAGGCACGCGGTTCCTGGGCCATGTCGAACGCTCGGCCAGCCTGATCCATCTGATCGACGGGACCCAGGACGACGTGGTCGAGGCCTACCGTATCATCCGGGGCGAGCTGGAAGCCTATGGCGAGGGTCTGGCGGACAAGGCCGAGATCCTGGCCCTGAACAAGATCGACGCCCTGACGCCCGAGGCGCGCGAGGAGAAGGCCGCTGAACTGGAGGCCGTCGCCGGTCGCCGTCCCATGCTGGTGTCCGGCGTGTCGGGCGAGGGCGTGCCCGCCCTGCTTCGCGCCGCCTGGGCCGAGGTGAAGAAGACGCGCGGCGCCCTGGCCGGCGACAGCGACGCGGACCAGATCAGCGGCTGGCAGCCCTGATCAGCCCTCCGCTGCGGGTTCCGGTTTGGGCTTGCGGCGGGTCGATTTCGGTTTGTCGGTCGTCTTGCCCTCGTTCGCATAGGGCTCGCCGTCGCCCGACAGCAGGATCGCCATCCACCGCGAGCCCTTGAACTCGGCCAGGATCGCCATGGCCATGACCGCCAGCGGCGTCGACAGGAACATGCCGACCACGCCCCACAGCTTGCCCCAGAAGGCTAGGGCCAGCAGCACCACGACCGGGTCGATGTTCTGGTTGTCGCCCTGCATGCGCGGCTGGATGAAGTTGCCGACGACGAACAGGATGACCTGCAACCCGACCAGCAGGATGGCGGCGGGCCAGTAACTTTCGAACTGGACCAGGGCGAACAGCGGCGGGGCCAGACCGGCCACCGCCCCGCCCAGCACGGGGATGAAGCCGACAATGAAGATGACGAAGGTCCAGAACTCGGCGTTCTGAAGCCCGACGGCCCGCATCAGGATCCAGGCGACGACGCAGATCATCGCGCCGGTCACCGACTGCACCCAGATATAGCCCTCGACCCCGCCGCGCACGCGCTGGAACACCGCGACCGCCTCGTCGCGCTGGGCCTCCGACGGGAACATGGCGACGATCTTGCGCCGGAAGCCGACCTGCGAGGCCAGCAGAAAGCCCAGATAGATCAGGACGAAGAAGGCGCCCGACGCGATGCCCTGCACCTGGAAAGCCATGGAAGTCAGCCAGCCGCGAACATCGACGCCGTTGATCAGGTCCTGCGCCGTTGGCGGATTGACCAGGCGCACCAGCCCATAGGCGTCGCGAATGATCTGATCGATGCGCGGGCCGATGTTTTGGGACACGCCGGACGCTTCGCCGAAGAAGCCCGCCGCCCCGTTCACGATGATGGCGATGGAGGCGAAGAAGGCCAGCACCACCAGCGTCAGGGCCGCGATCCCGGCCATGCGGCTGTTCAATGGCGTGCGCGCCTCGACCGACCGCTTCACCCCGTCGATCATGATCAAGAGGAAGATGGCCATCGCCAGCGGCGTCAGGATGTCCCGCAGCCAGTAGATCGCCGCCCCGGCCGCGACCGTGGCGATGACGCCGAGAGCATTGCGAGCGGCGACCGAAGACGGCGTGGCGATGGGGTTTTTCATGATCGTGTTGTCGAACCGCCCGCCGTCGCCGTCAATCACTGTTCCGAGCGCGCGGGGAACGCGCTAGACCTTTGCCGGAGACGCCATCGGAGACCCCAATGCCCGACGCCCTGCCCGGCCTGTTCCTCGGCCAGTCCGACGCCGCACAACCGGAAAAGCTGCTGTTCAACCGCGCCAACCGTCACGGCGTCGTCGCCGGCGCGACCGGGACAGGCAAGACGGTCACGCTGCAGATCATGGCCCAGGGCTTTTCCGACGCCGGGGTGCCGGTCTTCTGCGCCGATGTGAAGGGCGACCTGTCGGGCATCTCCCAGGTCGGTGCGCCGAACGAGAAGCTGGTCGCCCGCGCGACGGAGATGGGCCTGACCCTGACGCCGCGCGCCGCCCCCACCGTCTTCTGGGACTTGTATGGCCAGAAGGGCCACCCGATCCGCACGACGGTGTCCGAGATCGGCCCGGTGCTGATGGCGCGGATGCTGAACCTGAACGACGTGCAGGAGGGCGTGCTGACCGTCGTCTTCCACGTCGCGGACAAGGAAGGCCTGCTGCTGCTGGACCTCGACGATCTGAGGAGCCTGCTGGTCCATGTCGGCGAGAACGCCGAGCGGATCGGGCGCGAGGTCGGCAATGTCGCCCCCGCCTCGATCGCCGCCATCCAGCGCGCGCTGTTGCAGGTCGAGCAGCAGGGCGGCGACGCCTTCTTCGGCGAACCGGCGCTGAAGCTGGAGGACATGATCCGCGTCGGCCTGGACGGCCGGGGCCAGGTCAATGTGCTGGATTCGACCCGGCTGATGAACAGTCCGCGCCTGTATGCGGCCTTCCTGCTGTGGCTGCTGTCGGAGCTGTTCGAACAGCTCCCAGAGGTGGGCGATCCGGAAAAGCCGCGCCTGGTCTTCTTCTTCGACGAGGCGCACCTGCTGTTCAACGACGCCCCGCGCGCCCTGCTGGAAAAGGTCGAACAGGTCGTGCGGCTGATCCGATCCAAGGGGGTCGGGGTTTACTTCGTGACGCAAAACCCGGCCGATATTCCCGACAGCGTCCTGGCCCAGCTGGGCAACCGCATTCAGCACGCGCTTCGCGCCTATACGCCGTCCGAGCAGAAGGGGCTGAAGGCCGCCTCGCAGAGTTTCCGAGCCAACGCCGCCTTCGACACAGCCGAGGCCATTCAGGGTCTGGGCGTGGGCGAGGCCCTGGTGTCCGTGCTGGACGAAAAGGGCGCGCCGACCATCGTGGCCCGCACCAAGATCCGCCCGCCGGCCTCGCGCCTGGGTCCCGCGACCGATACTGAGCGCGCCGCCGTCATGGCCGCCAGCCCGGTGCGGGGCCTTTACGAGCAGGTGCTGAACCGCGAATCCGCCGCCGAAATCCTGGCCAATCGTCATAGCGCCGCCGATCAGGCTGAAATCCAGGCCCAAATTCAGGCCAAGGCGCAGGCCGACGCCGACAAGGCCGCTGCCGCTCAGGCCAAGGCTGATCAGAAGGCCGCCGAAGCGCGTGCGAAGGCTCAGGCTCAGGCCGAGGCGCGGGCGTCGCGCGAGGCCGCGAAGCCTGCGCGCCGGTCCACCCGCGAAACGCCGGTCGAGGCCCTGACCAAGTCGGTCCTGCGCACCGCTGGGTCGACCCTGACCCGCGAGCTGATGCGCGGTCTGCTGGGCGGGTTGAAGCGGCGCTAGGTTCTGCTCGGGTCTTGCAACGGGGCGGGGGCGAGCGCATCTCCCGCCCATGTTCATCCAGACCGAACCCACGCCCAATCCCAACGTGCTGAAGTTCCTGCCCGGCCGCGACGTGTCGCCGACCGCCGCGCTGGAATACCGCACCATCGACGAGGCGACGGCCTCTCCGCTGGCTGAGGCCTTGTTCGAGTTGGAAGGCGTCGACGGCGTCTTCTTTGGCGCGGACTATGTTTCGGTGACCCGCCAGCCGCAGGGTCCGGAGTGGTCCGAGATGAAGGCACCGATCCTGGGCGTCGTCATGGATCACTTCGTCTCGGGTCAGGCGCTGACGCGCGGCGCCGGCGGCGAAACCGACGGTCATGCCGAGGACGACAGCGAGATCGTCGCCGAGATCAAGGCCCTGCTGGACAGCCGCATCCGCCCCGCCGTGGCCCAGGACGGCGGCGACATCCTGTTCGATTCCTTCGACGAGGCGACCGGCGTGCTGAACCTGCGGATGCGGGGCGCCTGCGCCGGCTGTCCGTCGTCATCGGCGACCTTGAAGGCCGGGGTCGAGCAGATGATGCGCCACTATGTGCCCGAGGTGACGCGGGTCGAGCAGACCCCCTGATCCGGACGCGGTGGCGGTTCTGCGACGCGCCGCCTAGAAGACGCCCATGAGACTTCTGGTGATCGATACGGCGCTCGGCGCCTGCACGGCGGCGGTGTTTGAGGACGATCGCGCGCTCGCCGTGCGCTTTGAGCCGATGACCAAGGGACATCAGGAACGGATCGGCGGCCTGGTGCGCGACGTCATGGCCGAGGCGGGCGGCGGTTTCGACAGCCTGGACCGGATCGGCGTCACGGTCGGACCGGGCTCGTTCACCGGTCTGCGCGTCGGCCTGGCCTTTGCTCAGGGTCTGGGCGCAGCGCTGGATCGGCCGGTCGTCGGTCTTTCGGCGCTGGACGCCCTCGCCGCCTCACTCACCCATCAAGACGGCCCCATTGCAGCCCTGATCGATGCGCGGCGCGGTCAGGTCTATGCGCGCCTCTTCGCCGACGGTGGGCCGCTTGGCCCCGAGGAAGCGTTGTCGGTGGAAGAGGCCGCGCGGCGGATCGGCGATACCGGGCCGGGCGTCACCCTGGTCGGCAATGGCGCGGCGGTCGTGACCCAGGTCTTTCCCGATCTGCCCTTCGCGCATCTGGACGACCGGGTCGCACCGTCGCCGGAGGCGCTGGCGCGCCTGGCCGCCGCCGCCGATCCGGCGACCCAGCCGCCCCGTCCCCTCTATCTGCGCGCGCCCGACGCCACGCCGCCCAGCCGCCTGCCGGGCCAGCCGCGCCAGCCTGCGTGATGACGGCGGCGGACCCCGCCTCACTCGCCGCCCTGCACGCTCAGGCGTTTGCCGCGCCGTGGGGCGCCGACACCTTCGCCGATCTATTGTTGCAGCCAGGCGTGCTGGCGGTCAGCGAACCCGACGGCTTCATCCTGATCCGGACCGTCGTCGACGAAGCGGAAATCCTGACCCTGGCCGTGGTCCCGTCTGCGCGCCGCCACGGACTGGGGCGACGTCTGGTCGAGGCGGCGGCCGTCGCTGCGGTCCAGGCCGGCGCGAAGCGGCTGTTCCTGGAGGTCGCCGACGACAATATCGCCGCGCGCGGCCTGTATGAGCGGACCGGGTTCGATCCGATCGGTCGCCGCAAAGCCTATTATGCGGGCGCCGACGGATCGCGGACCGATGCGGTGGTGATGAGCCGCGACCTCTGTGCGGCTGACGCCAACCTGACGCTTCCCTGATGCGATCCAAGCCCCTATTCTAGGCGCATGGACCGGATCGAAAAACTCTGCGCCGAGCGCGGCATGCGTATGACCGAACAGCGCCGGGTGATCGCCCGGGTGCTATCCAACGCCGCGGACCACCCGGATGTGGAAGAGCTGTATCGCCGCGCCTCGGCCATCGATCCGCACATCTCCATCGCCACCGTCTATCGCACCGTGCGCCTGTTCGAAGAGGCGGGCGTGGTCGAGAAGCACGACTTCGGCGACGGCCGCAGCCGCTATGAAGAGGCCGGCGACGATCACCACGACCACCTGATCGACACCAAGTCGGGTGAGGTTATCGAATTCTTCGACGCCGAGATCGAGCGGCTGAAGAACGAGATCGCGGAACGGCTGGGCTTCCAGCTGATCGGCCACAAGCTGGAGCTCTACGGCGTTGCGATCGAGGGCGCCGAGCCGTCCAAGCGCGAAGGCCTGATCTTCACCCGCCATGCGGCGCGCGTCGATCCCGCCGATGTGGATGCGGGCTGACGCTCGGCTTGTCGCGACGCTTGCGGGCGATCATAAGCCCACGATGACCGAGATCCTGGTTCCCCAAGTCGAGACGGCGCCCGAAAAGCGTCTGTTCATCAAGACCTACGGCTGTCAGATGAACGTCTATGACTCCGAGCGCATGGCCGATGTGCTGCGCCCGCTGGGCTATGGCGTCACCGACGACGTGAAGGCCGCCGACTTCGTCATCCTGAACACCTGCCACATCCGCGAGAAGGCGGCCGAGAAGATCTATTCCGAGCTCGGCAAGCTGCGCGAGATGCGCGATATCCGGCGCGAGACCGGCGGGGACCTGACCATCGCCGTCGCCGGCTGCGTCGCCCAGGCCGAGGGCGAGGAGATCATGCGGCGTCAGCCGGCCGTCGATATCGTCGTCGGCCCCCAGGCCTATCACCAGTTGCCCGAGCTTCTGACCCGCACGGCGCGGGCGCGGGGCGAGCGGATCGGCGCCGACTTCGCTCCCGACGACAAGTTCGACGCCCTGCCTGCAGCCCGCTTCATCGAGGGGCCGACCGCCTTCCTGACGGTGCAGGAGGGTTGCGACAAGTTCTGCACCTTCTGCGTGGTGCCCTACACGCGCGGCGCCGAATGGTCGCGGCCGATGGCGGCGGTGCTGGAAGAGGCGAGACAACTGGCGGATCGGGGCGTGCGCGAGGTCACCCTGCTGGGCCAGAACGTCAACGCCTATGACGGCGAGCGGCCGGACGGGCGAAAGGCGACCCTGGCCGAACTGGCCTATGCCCTGGCCGAGATCCCCGGCCTGGATCGCATCCGCTATACGACCAGCCATCCCAATGACATGGCCGATGAGTTGATCGCCGCGCATGGCGATCTGGAAGCCTTGATGCCCTATCTGCACCTTCCGGTTCAGGCGGGGTCGGATCGCATTTTGCGGGCGATGAACCGCAAGCACGGGCGTCAGAAATATTTCGACCTGATCGACCGGATTCGGGTCGCGCGGCCGGACATCGCCATCGCGGGCGACTTCATCGTCGGCTTCCCGGGTGAGACGGATCGGGAGTTCGAGGACACGCTGGATCTGGTGCGGCGTGTGAACTACGCCGGGGCCTTCGCCTTCGCCTATTCGCCGCGACCGGGCACGCCAGCGGCTGGCATGGGCAAACAGGTCGAGCCGGACGTCGTCAAGGATCGACTGCATCGCCTGATCGCCCTGCTGACGGAACAGCAGACCGCCTTCAATGTGGCTCAGGCCGGCCGGACGCTGAACGTCCTGTTCGACAAGCCGGGACGGCACGGCCACCGTCGCCAAGCGATCGGTCGATCCCCATATCTTCAATCGGTCCACGTCGATGACGCGGATCATCTGATCGGGCAGATCGTTCCGGTCGAGATCATCGCCGGCCAGCAGAACAGTCTGTCGGGCCGGCTCATAGCAGACGGGCTCAAGCAGCCGGGTCCCGCAGGCTCGGCGACAGCCCAAAAAGAAAAGGCCGCTTGATGGCGCGTGAGTCTGAATTCGTCCCCTTGAACGATGCCGAACTGCGGGCGGTCATCGGGCCGAACAGTCGCCACGTCGCCCTGATCGAGGACGCCTTCAAGGTGCTGGTCGAGGCCCCGGGAGGCGGGGTCTCCGTCAACGGCGGCGCACGTGATCGCACGGACGCCCGCCAGGTGATCGAGGATCTGGCCAAACGCGCGGCCCTGGGCGCCGAAGTCACCGAGGCCGACGTGCGCGCAGCCCTGGGCCAAGCGCGCGGCGGTCGCGGCACGCCCGGCATGGCGGCGGCGGGCGTGTCGCTGCCGGGCGGCAAGCGCGGCGCCATCGTGCCCAAGACCAAGGCGCAGGCCGCCTATCTGGACATGCTGGGCCGATGCGAACTGAGCTTCGGCGTCGGACCGGCGGGCACCGGCAAGACCTTTCTGGCGGCGGCCTATGGCGCATCGCTGCTGCGGCGGGGGCAGGTGGACCGGCTGGTTATCACCCGCCCGGCGGTCGAGGCGGGCGAGAAGCTGGGCTTCCTGCCCGGCGACCTGAATGAAAAGGTCGATCCCTATCTGGCGCCGATCTGGGAGGCGCTGAACGACATTCTGGGCGCCGAGGACGTGCAGCGTCGCCGCGACAAGGGCGAGATCGAGGCCGCCCCGATCGCCTTCATGCGCGGCCGTACGCTCAGCCATGCCTTCGTCATCGTCGATGAGGCCCAGAACACCAGTCGTCTGCAGATGAAGATGGTGCTGACGCGCCTGGGCGAGGGCGCGCGGATGGTGGTCACGGGCGATCCGTCGCAGATCGACCTGCTGAACCCGCGCGATTCCGGCCTGGCCCACGCCCTGCGGATCCTGGACGGGGTTCAGGGCGTCGGCATCCTGAAGTTCGAGGCTTCCGACGTGGTGCGTCACGCCATGGTCGAACGGATCGTGCGCGCCTATGACGCCGACGCCGCGCGCGGACGCCCCGCCCCGGACCTCGAAGACCCCGCATGATCGAGATTGAAGTCGAGGCCGAGGCCTGGACCGGCGCCCTGCCGGACGTCGAGGCCATCGTCGAACGCGCGGCGCAGGCCGCGCTGGGCACGGTGGAGGGCGATATCGTCGTCCTGCTGACTGACGACGCCGCCGTGCGCGAGCTGAACGGCCGGTTTCGCGACAAGGACAGGCCGACCAATGTCCTGTCCTTCCCCGCGCCGGAAAACGCCTTTCCGCATCTGGGCGACATCGTTCTGGCTTTCGGCGTCTGCGCGACCGAGGCCGAGGCGCAGGGCAAGACCCTGGCCGATCATCTGAGCCATCTGGTCGTCCACGGCGTGCTGCATCTCTTGGGCCGCGACCACGAAGACGACGCCGAGGCCGAGGAGATGGAGGCCGAGGAGCGCGAAATCCTGGCCCAGATCGGCGTCGCCGACCCCTATATCGCCGAGCAGGACTGACCCAATGTTCCCCGACGCTCTGCTGGACCGTTTGGCGGCCCCGATTCGCGCCCTGCCTGACAGGAAGCGCGCCCTGACCTGGCGGCTGATCCGCATTGTTCTGGCGCTGCTGGCCGGCGCCGGGACGGCCTTCGCTCATCCGCCGTTCGGAGTGTTGATCGGGCTTTTAGGCTATCCGCTGCTGATGATCCTGTCGGAGCGGTCCGACACGGTGCGCGGCGCCTTCTGGATGGGGTGGCTGGCGGGGTTCGCCTATTTCTTTGTCGGGTGCTGGTGGGTGGCCGAGGCGTTCTTCGTCAATCCCGAACAGGCGTGGATGGCGCCGTTCGCGGCCAGCCTGCTGCCGGCAGGGCTGGGGCTTTTCTGGGGGACGGCCTGCGCCCTCTATCGTCGGTTCGCGCCGCTTGGCGCCGTGCGGGTGCTGCTGTTCGCCGCCCTGTTCTGCGCCGCCGAATGGTTGCGGGGGCATGTGCTGACGGGCTTTCCGTGGAACCCGGCCGGCGCGACCTGGCGCGCGGGCGGCGGCATGTCTCAATTCGCCTCGGTCGTCGGCGTCTATGGGCTGAGCCTGGTGACGGTCGCGGCGACGGCGGCTTTCGCGCCTTTGATCGGGCCTGGCGACAGGCGCAGCCGGTTGATCTCGGCGGGCTTGGGCGCCCTGGCCCTGATCGCCGTTGGCGGCTTCGGCGCCGTCAGATTGGCGCAGTCCGATCTTCAGTTCACAGACACAGTCGTGCGCCTGGTTCAGGCTGATGTGAAGCAGGAAACCAAATGGTCGCCCGAGGCCTATCGCTCCATCGTCGATCGCTATGTCGCCCTGACGGGTCAGGCGGCGGCGCGGACGCCCAACGTCGTGGTCTGGCCTGAAGGCGCCCTGCCCGCCTCGGCCAACGACGTTTTCGCCTCAGCCGACGCCCAGGCCATCGCGGGCGCCCTGCGTCCCGGACAGACCTTGCTGATGGGCCTGGCGCGCGGCGAGCCGGACCTGACCGCGCCCGAGGGCGCGCGCTATTACAACAGCCTGTTCGCCCTGGCCGACGAGGGCGGGGCGGGCCTGAGGGTCGCCGCCGTCTATGACAAGCACCGGCTGGTGCCGTTCGGCGAATACCTGCCCTTGGGGTCGATCATGACCTCCATCGGCCTGCGCAGCCTGGTGCATATGCCCAGTGACTTTTCCGCCGGGCCGACACCGGCGCCGATTTCGGTTCCGGGGGCCCCGCCGGTGCAGGTGCTGATCTGCTACGAGAGCCTGTATCCCGGCTTCACCCCGGGCGCAGCCGGGCGGCCCGAGTGGATCGTCAATGCGTCCAACGACGCCTGGTTTGGCGCGACCTCGGGCCCGCGCCAGCACCTGAACCTGGCCAGCTATCGCGCCATAGAGACCGGCCTGCCCATCGCGCGGGCCACCCCGACCGGCATTTCGGCCATGATCGACCCGTGGGGCCGGATCGTCGAGGGCCAACGGCTGGAGCCGGGCGTCATGGGCGTCATCGACGCCCCCCTGCCCCGTCCGACGGGCGTCACGCCCTACGGTCGATTTGGCGATTTCCTGTTCTTTTTCTCAGTGCTAACAGCGTTCATCCTGTCCTTGTGGCCGTCGAGCCGGCGATCTAGGGTCCAGGGGAATCAAGCAGCGATCTAGGTGAAGGGTGACGGCGATGGCGCGTGAAAAGGACGAGGATCCGCATCCCGTCGATCGCCATGTCGGCCGTCGCGTTCAGGAAAAGCGTCTCGACCTTGGCCTGACCCAGACCGCCTTGGCCAAGGCCGTCGGCGTCAGCTTCCAGCAGGTACAGAAGTACGAAAAGGGCACGAACCGCGTCTCGGCCTCGAAACTCTTCGAAATGGCCGAGTTCATGAAGGTCGGCATCCCCTTCTTCTTCGACGGCTACAGCAGCGCGACGGTCGGCGTCGCCGAAGAGGCGCCCGCCTTCGACCACGAACACCGCCCGACCAAGACCAGCGTCGAGATCACGCGCCTGGCACCGCGCCTGCCCGCGCGCAAGCAGAAGCTGATCCTGGACATGATGCGGGATATGCTGGGCGACGAAGACGCCCAGAACTGAGTCTAGCCGACCGCGACGATCTCGGCCGACTGACCGGCCACCGTCACCTCGTCGCCGACCCTCTTGCCCATGACGGCGCGCGCTAGGGGCGAGACATGGCTGACCGAGCCTGCGGCGGGATCGGCCTCGTCTTCGCCGACGATGCGCCAGGTCTGGGCGCGCCCATCCTCGCGCTCGATGGATACCGAACCCCCGAACCGCACGGCCCCATCGTCCTCGGTCGGCGCGATCAGTTGGGCCGAGGCGCGCCGTGCGGACCAGTAGCGGAGGTCCCGCGTCGCGCGCGCCATGGCGGTGCGGTCGCTCTCGATCGAGCCTTGCACCTGGGCGGCCGTATAGGCGGCGCGGGCCGAGACCAGTTCGGCCTCGATCATCGCCAGACCTTGAGGCGTGACCAGATTGGGATGGGGCGAGATCGGGCGGTCCGCCAGGTCGGCGGCGGTGGCTTCCAGATCTTCTTCGCGGGTGAAGGCAACGCTCATGACACGGAACATAGCGACGACGACGCCTATAGCCAGCGCGGCCGCAAGCGCGCAAAGCCACGCCATGCAACAGTCCCCCAGTCTTACGACCTCTCGCACCGTTCACGTGATCGGCACCGGTCCTGCCGGATTGATGGCGGCCGAACGGCTGGCGCAGGCAGGGGCGGCGGTCGTGGTGCACGACCGCATGCCGTCTGTGGCCCGCAAGCTGCTGATGGCCGGACGGGGCGGGCTGAACCTGACCCATTCGGAACCGCTGGACCGGTTCATGACCCGCTATGGCCCGGCCCAGCCGACGGCCGCCGCCTGGATCGACCGGTTCACGCCTGCCGACCTGACCGCCTGGGTCGAGGCCCTGGGGCAGGAAACCTTCATCGGCTCTAGCGGGCGGGTGTTTCCGAAGGCCATGAAGGCGTCGCCCCTGGTGCGGGCCTGGCTCGCGCGGCTGGAAGCGCAGGGCGTCGACGTCCGCACGCGCTCGCGCTGGACCGGCTGGCGCGACGGCGCGCTGGTGTTTGAGACGCCGGACGGGGAACGACTGGAACGGCCCGACGCCGTGGTCCTGGCTTTGGGCGGCGCCAGCTGGCCGCGTCTGGGTTCGGACGGGGCCTGGGCGCCTTGGCTGGAAGCGCAGGGCGCGTCCGTGTCGCCTTTCCGACCGGCCAATGTCGGCTTCGATGTGGCCTGGTCGGCGCTGTTCCGTGATCGGTTCGCGGGCCAGCCGCTGAAAGGCGTCGCTGTCACCCATGGCGACCGGACGGCGCGGGGCGAGGCGATGATCGCCCGTTACGGTATTGAGGGCGGCGCCATCTATGCGCTGTCCGCCGCGCTGAGGACGACGGTCGAGACGGAGGGGCGCGCCGAGATCCAGATCGACCTGAAGCCGGATGTGGCGGTCGGAAAACTGACCGACCGTCTGTCGAAGCCGCGCGGCAAGGCCAGCCTGTCGAACCATCTGCGCAAGGTGGTCGGACTGGAGCCGGCCGCCGTCGCCCTACTGTATGAGGCCGGTCCCCTGCCCGCCTCGCCTCGGGCGTTGGCCGAGCGGATCAAGGCAATGCCGCTGACCCTGACCGGCGTTCAGGGACTGGAACGGGCGATCTCCTCGGCGGGCGGCGTCGTATTGGACGGCGTGGACGAGCGGCTGATGCTGGCCGCGCGACCAGGGGTCTTCGTCGCGGGCGAGATGCTGGATTGGGAGGCGCCGACCGGCGGCTATCTGCTTCAGGCCAGTTTCGCCTCCGCCGTCGCCGCGGCCGAGGGCGTTATCGACTGGCTCGACAGCCGGGACTGAGAAAGGCAGGGTCGCGCGGTTCGATCAGGAGTATCCGATGCGCCACGCCCTCCCCGCCGTTTCCATCCTGGCCCTGATGATGGCCTGGTCCCCGGTCTTGGCGCAGGAGACGGCGCCGAACATCGACGCCGCGCGGATGAATGAATCGGTTCGGGTTCTGGCGTCGGACGATTTCGAAGGCCGCGCCCCCGCCTCGGCCGGCGAGGAAAAAACCGTCGCCTGGCTGGTCGAACAGTTCAAGGCGGCGGGGGCCGAGGGCGGCGGGCCGGACGGCGCCTTCGTCCAGGTCGCCCATCTTTCGCGCACGCGCCAGGACGGCCCGGCGACCGTCGCCGCGACCGTTGGCGGCAAGACCATCAGCCTGGAGCGCGGTCCCGACGTTCTGGTATCCAGCGACCGGCCGACCAACCACATCACAGTGACCGACGCGCCTGTGGTCTTCGTCGGCTACGGCGCGACGGCGCCCGAGCGCCAGTGGGACGATTTCAAGGACGTGGACGTGCGCGGCAAGGTCATCGTCGTCCTGGTCAACGATCCCGACTTCCAGGCGCCCGACGGCGATCCGGTCGCCGGCAAGTTCGACGGAAACGCCATGACCTTCTATGGCCGCTGGACTTACAAGTTCCAGGAGGCGGGTCGTCGCGGCGCGGCGGGCGTGCTGGTGGTGCACGAGACGGCCGGCGCGGGCTATCCCTGGTCGACGCTGCAGAACTCATCGGCCGCGCCCAAGTTCGACATCGTGCGCGCCAACCCTGACGCTGAGCGCGCGGCGTTCCAGGGCTGGATCCAGCGCGCCAAGGTGGAAGAGCTGTTCACCGCCACCGGCCTGGACTTCGCCGCCCTGAAGGACAGCGCGCGCAGCGCCGATTTCAAGCCCGTCGTCCTGCCCGGCCTGACGATGAGCGTCGATTTCGGCCAGATCGCCGACAAGGTGGAAACCAAGAACGTCATCGCCCGCATTCCCGGCTCCGAACGCCCGGACCAAACCGTCATGTACGGCGCCCACTGGGACGGCTACGGCGTCGGCACGCCGAACGCCCAAGGCGACAAGATTTATAATGCGGCGGTGGACAATGCGACCGGCGTCGCCGCCTTGCTGGAACTGGCCCACGCCTTCGCCGACGGTCCGCGCCCCAAACGCTCGGTCGTCTTCGCCGCCTGGTCGGGCGAGGAGGCGGGCTTGTTGGGCTCGACCTATTATGCCGCCAACCCGGTCTGGCCGCTGGAGACCACGGTCGCCAACATCAATGTCGACAGCCTGCTGCCCGGAACCGAGATCGATCCGAACGTTGTCGTCATTGGCAAGGGCAAGAACCAGCTGGACGACGTGCTGGCGCGCCACGCGACCGAGACGGGCCGCACCCTGATCGCCGATCCGGCGCCCCAGGCCGGAGCCTTCTATCGTTCGGACCATTTTCCCCTGGCGCTGAAGGGCGTACCGGCCCTGTTCCCGGCGGCGGGCTTCACCGGCGCCAGCGCGGCCAGCCGCGACTACGTCCAGAACCGCTATCATCAGCCCACGGACGAATGGGACTCGACTTGGACGATGGACGCCGCCGCCGCCGATGTCGCCCTCATCTACGCCGTCGGTCGCGAGTTGGCGGACGGCGATCAGTGGCCGGAATGGAACGCGGGGGCCGAGTTCGGCCCGGCCCGGGACACCTCGAAGGCGTCGCGGCGCTAGAGTTCCAGCTGAAGCTCGGGCGCGGCGGCGGTGGTCGCGGCGCCCAGCGGCAGATGCAGGATGAAGGCGGCGCCCTTGCCCGGCTCGCTTTCGACCTCGGCCCAGCCGCCGTGCAGTTCGACCAGGGCCTTCACCAAGGCCAGACCCACGCCGGGACCGCCCCTCTCGCGCCGCACGAAGCGGTCGAAAACGTGGGCCTGCAGGTGATAGGGGATTCCGCGCCCGGTATCGGACACCGTCAGGCGGATTTCGGACGGGCCCGTCTCCGCCTTCAGCTCCACCGCCCCGCCTTCGGACACGGCGCGCGCCGCATTCTCCAGCAGATGATCCAGCGCCTGGCCGATGCGGTGTTCGTCGGCGCGGATGGGTTTGAGATCGGCAGGACAGGAAACGGTGAGTGTGGCGCCGCGTCCCTCTACCCGCGCCCGGACCTTTTCGGCGGCCTGGCTCAGCAGGTCGCAGACCCGCAGATCGCCCAGCGACAGCTCCATCTCGCCGGCGTCGATCTGGGCCATGTCCAGCACGTCGTCGATGGAGCGGGCCAGCTGGCTGGCGGCGATGCGGATGGCGCCTGCGTGCTGGCGGCTGCGCTCGGGCAGGTCGCCCATCGTCTCCAGCAGTTCGGAATAGCCGACGATGGTCGTCAGCGGCGTGCGCAGCTCATAAGAGACGCTGCCCACGAACTCGCGCTTCAGCGCCTGGCTTTCGGCCAGGGCTTGTTCGCGCTGCACCAATGCCTGCTCCAGCCCGCGTCGCGCGGTCACGTCCGAGAAGGCGACCAGGGTCGCGCCGTCCGGCAGGGGGCGGGTCTGCCAGGAGGCGACGCGACCGTCTACCGTCCGGCCCTCGCCGGAAATGGCGACGCGGCTTTCGGGGTCGGGATCGGCGACGCGCGCCTTCAACCCCAGCCACAGGGCGGGATCAGGCAGCACGGCCTTGCACAGTTCGGCCAAGGCGTCGAAGTCCGAGGCCGTCGCGATCTTGTCCGTCGACAGGTTCCAGAAGGTCTCGAACGCCTCATTGTGCAGCCGCAGTCGCCCATCCGAGCCGAACACCGCGACCGCGTCGTTCAGCTTGTCCAGCGTCGCGCGCTGGACCTGGATTTGGGCGTTGAAGCGGCTGCGCAGCTTCAGCTCGTCGGTGATGTCCGAGAAGATCAGCAGAATGCCGCCCAGCGGGTGCGGCTGACGCACGACGCGCAGGGTGCGCCCGTCCGGCAGGGACCAGCTGTCGTCCGGCGAGGCCTCCGACGCGCCATAGAACTCCAGCTCACGCGCCTTCCAGCCGGCATAGTCGACCACCTCGGGCAGGCTGCGACGCTGGCGCAGACGGTCCAGCAGTTCGGCATGGGTCGGACGTTCGTCCAGCCAGGCCGCGTCGATGTCGAACAGGGCCTGGAAGGCGGTGTTGTGGAAGGCCAGCCGCTTTTGCGGACCGAAGATGGCCACGGCGTCGGCCAAGTGGTTCAGCGTCTCGTCATGGGCGTCGACGTGGCGGCGCAGGGTGTCGCGCGTCTCTTCCGCCTCGGTCACCTCAATGGCGAAGGCGGTGACGGCGCCGCCGCCCGCCGGCTCGGCGATGATGCGCCAGGCGCGCCGCGCGCCCCCGCCGGTCGTCCAGCGGAAGCCCTCCTGGCGCACGCCCAGCCGCGCGGCCTCGGCGACCAGGGCGTCGGCGCCGCGGTCGAAGGACACGCCCTTTTCGACGGCGTCGTCGATGCTCTCGGCATTGGTCTCGTTCAGCCAGGCGCGGTTGGCCCAGGCCAGCTTGCCGGTCCCGTCCACGACCCAGGTCGGGGTGGGCGAGGCGTCGCCCAGCAGGGCCAGGCCGCTTTCGGTCGCATCCGCCCCGGTCAGGGTGAAGCGCGACGCGGGCGACAGCCGCAGCCAGGCCGAACCGCCCGCGACCCGTCCCTCGATCCGCCAGGGCTCCACATCGTCCAGCGCGACCAGACCTTCGAACGCCTGACCTTCGTGAACCAGGCCCTCGATCAGCGCGCCGTGGGTGATCCGGAGTTTGTTCAGGACGGCGGCCCCGGCCTCTGCGTCCTCACCCGCCAGCCGCGCGATCAGTTCGGCCGAACCGATCGGCAGACCGGCGGCCTGCCCGTCCGGCGTCAGGGCCAGGCTGACGTCGTCGAAGGCGCGCAGCATGGCGTCATGGCGGCTGAGGTCGGCCAGGGCCTCGACCCGCTCGCGCTCGGCGGCGACGGCGGTCTCGTGCAACCGCCCACGCAGCAGCAAGGCCCAGGCGCTGACGGCCATGGCCAATCCGGCTGCGCCCGCTGTGGCGACATAGGCGATGTCGGCCTCGGCCATTCGTGTCCCTGGAGAAGAGTCTCAGCCCCGATTCGCTAACCATACTCCAAGCGCGCGAAAAAGCGGCAGTCTCGTAATCGCGTCATCGCGCCCCGTTGCGGCAGGGCGTCGGGGCGGCGATATCGCGGACATGACCGACCCGATCGCCCCCTCCCTCGACGACTTCGCCCGCCTGGCGCAGGAGGCGTTCGACGCCCTGCCCGGACCGTTCAAAGATGCGGCGGGCGAGGTGGTCATCCGCATCGACGACTTCGCTGACGAAGCGACGCTGGCGGAGATGGAGATCGAGGATCCGTTCGAGCTGACAGGCCTGTATTATGGCGTGGACATCGGACGGCGCGACAGCCTGGGCCCTGCGGCTGAGCCGTCGCGGGTCTTCCTCTATCGCCGCCCCATCCTGGACGAATGGTGCGAGCGCGGCGACGTGGGGATCGGCGAACTGATCGCCCACGTCCTGATCCACGAGATCGGCCACCACTTGGGCCTGACCGACGACGACATCCACGCCATCGAGGACGAGGCGGAGTGACGTCTTATTTGGTCGCCGGATAGGGCGTCGTCACCGCGCCGGAGATCATGCCGGGGATGGCCTCGCCCAGGCCCAGCAGGATGAACTGGATCGCCAGGGCGCACAGGATCAGGCCCAGCACCTTGACGATGATCGCCATGCCGACCTCGCCCAGCAGGCGGCTGAGCGACCCGGTTAGGGCGAAACAGACGAAGGAGACGGCGCAGGCCGCCGCGATCGCGACCAGCGACCCCATGGTCCCGGCATAGCCCAGCTTGGCCGCCTCGCCCGCCTGGATGATGACCGCCGAAATGGCGCCGGGGCCGATCATCAGCGGAATGGCGAAGGGCACGACCAGGCGCTGGAAACGTCGACGGGCATAGCCGCGCACGTCCTTGGAATCGGCCAGCGCATCCTTGTCGGCGAACATGGCCAGGAAGTCGCCGCGGGCCATGTCCAGCCCCAGGAACAGCAGAAGTATGCCGCCCGCGATGCGGAACGCCGCCAGCGAAATGCCGAAGAACTGCAACAGGCCCAGGCCCGTGAACAGGAAGAAGGCCAGGAAGACGGCGGCGAAGGCGCAGATCAGGGCCGAGACCGAAATCCGCTGACGCAGGGTCGCCCCCGCCGTCGCGGCGGCGAAGATCGGCAGATTGCCGATCGGGTCCAGCAAGGCGAACAGGGTCACGAACAGGTTGACACCCAAATCGACTGCGTTCATCGCCTGCCCTCGCCCTCAATCCATCACGCAGCCCTGCCGACGCGCCCTCGTGTCCGGCATAGCCGCTCAGCGCGAGTCCGTCGATGACCGATCCCCAAACCTCCTCCGATCGCGCGCCCGACGAGCGGATTATCTGCGCCCTGGATATGCCGACGACGGCCGAGGCGGCCGCTCTGGCCGAGCGGATCGGCGACGCGATCGGCTTCTACAAGGTTGGACTGCAATTGTTCGCGGTCGACGGCATGGGGCTGGCGCGTGAGCTGAAGGCGCAGGGGCGAAAGATCTTCCTGGACTGGAAGCTGCACGACATCGGCGCGACCGTGGAGAAGGCGACGGCCAATCTGGCGGGCGCCGACTGCGACCTGCTGACGGTCCATGCGCGGCCCCAGGTCATGGCGGCGGCGGCGCGCGGCGCGGCGGGCTCGAAGATGAAGGTGCTGGGGGTTACGGTCCTGACCAGCCTGACGGCCGAGGACCTGTCCGCCGACGACCACAGCCTGTCGCCGGCCGATCTGGTCGAGCGGCGGGTGCGTCAGGCGCTGGAGGCCGGGATCGACGGCGTCGTCTCCAGCCCGCATGAGGCGGCGCGTGCTCGTGCTCTGGCGGACGAAGCGGGCCGGCCCGACTTCCTGATCGTCACGCCCGGCGTGCGACCCGTCGGCGCCGCGCTGGACGATCAGGCGCGGGCGGCGACGCCCGAGGCGGCGCTTCAGGCCGGCGCGACCCATCTGGTCATCGGTCGGCCGATCACGGCGTCGAGCGATCCACGCGCGGCGGCGCAACAGATCGCACAGCAGATCGCCCTGATCTGAGACAGACCAGGGCGACCGTTTCGTCTTCGGTTGTTCTCGCGCCAGGCGATCAGCCGCGCTCGCCTGGCTCCTGGGCGTAGCCGTGACGCGGCGGAGCGTGGGGCGCGGGCGCTTCGGGCGGCGGCAGGTCCCCGTAGTAGCCCCA
>NZ_WJWX01000023.1:0-58057 GCF_009661015.1 Brevundimonas sp. SPF441
CCCGCGCCCGCTCGAACAGGGCGGTGGTGTTTCCCAAAAGCCCGCGCCATCTGGATCCCGAAGCCGCCACCGCCCTGTTCGAGCGGGCGCGGGGGCGGGCGAAGATCGTGGCGGTGACGGTCGATCCCGACGACGCCCTGCTGCAACAGATCGCCCGGACGCTGAGGCCCGACTTCATCCAGTTGCATGGGTCTGAGGCGCCGGGACGGGCCGAGCGCGTGCGGGCCTTGACCGGCGCTGGGGTGATCAAGGCCCTGCCCATCCGGCAGGCAGACGACTTCGCCGCCGCCGATGTCTGGAGTAATGAGGTCGATCATCTTATGTTCGACGCCAAGCCGCCGGAGGGGTCGGCGCTGCCCGGCGGGGTGGGGCACAGTTTCGACTGGACCCTGCTGGCGGACCGGGAGTTTCGCCATCCGTGGTTCCTGGCGGGCGGTCTCAACCCGGACAATGTGGCCGAGGCGCTGAGGATTACGGCTGCGCCCATGGTCGATGTGTCCTCTGGCGTGGAAAGCGCGCCGGGTGTTAAGGACGCCGACCGGATCGCGACCTTCATCCAAAACGCGCGCCGGTCGTAATTGCGACGCCTCTCCGCGTGAAAGTTGAAACTGTGAACGCCCAAACTCCCATCGTGGCCCCCATCCAAGCCGCCGATTCCGCCCAGCCGCTGTCGAACGCCTACGCCTGGCCGGATGCGCAGGGTCGCTTCGGTCCGTATGGCGGTCAGTTTGTGGCCGAGACCTTGATGCCGCTGATCCACGAGCTGGACGCGGCCTATAAGGCGGCCAAGGCGGACCCCAGCTTCCAGGCCGAGCTGGACAGCTTTCTGACCCACTATGTCGGTCGCGAAAGCCCGCTGTATTTCGCCGAGCGCCTGACCGAACATTTCGGCGGCGCCAACATCTGGCTGAAGCGCGAGGACCTGAACCACACGGGCGCGCACAAGATCAACAACTGCATGGGCCAGATCCTGCTGGCCCGCCGCATGGGCAAGACGCGCATCATCGCCGAGACCGGCGCGGGGCAGCACGGTGTGGCCTCGGCGACCGTGTCGGCGCGCTTTGGCCTGCCCTGCACCGTCTATATGGGCGCAGTGGACGTGGAGCGGCAGCAGCCGAACGTGTTCCGCATGCGTCTGTTGGGTTCGGAAGTCTTCTCGGTCACGGCCGGCGCCGCGACCCTGAAGGACGCGATGAACGAGGCGATGCGCGACTGGGTCACCAACGTCTCGGACACCTATTACATCATCGGCACGGCGGCGGGTCCGCACCCCTATCCGGCCATGGTGCGCGATTTCCAGTCGGTGATCGGCAAGGAGATCAAGAGCCAGTCGATGGCCCGGATGGGCAAGCTGCCCGAAGCGGTGGTCGCCTGCATCGGCGGTGGCTCGAACGCCATCGGCGCCTTCCACCCCTTCATCGAGGACGAGGGCGTGCGCCTGATCGGCGTCGAAGCGGCCGGCCATGGGCTGGATACCCCGGATCACGCGGCCTCGCTGAAGGGCGGGCGGTCGGGCGTGCTGCATGGCAACCGGACCTATTTGCTTCAGGACGAGGACGGCAACATCGTCGAGGGCCACTCGATCTCGGCCGGGCTGGACTATCCCGGCATCGGGCCGGAACACGCCTGGCTGCACGATATCGGCCGGGCCGAATACCGCTCGGCGACCGACAATGAGGCGCTGGAAGCCTTCCAGCTGTGCTCGAAGCTGGAAGGCATCATTCCGGCGCTGGAGCCCGCCCACGCCCTGGCGCGGACGGGCGAAGTGGCGCGCGAAGTCGGCAAGGGCGGCGATGTCGTCCTGCTGATGTCGGGGCGCGGCGACAAGGACATCTTCCAGGTCGCCAAACATCTGGGAGTGAACCTGTGATCCGTACTCTTCTTGCGGCGACCGCCGTCCTGAGCCTGTCCGCCGCCGTTGTGCAGGCCCAGACGCCTAGCCCGACGCCTGCCCCCTCTGCGCCGCAAGGCGGTCCGGCCGACGTCGGCCTGCTGCCGGGCGCGGAGCTGTCGCCCGATTGCGGAGGGCTGAACAATCTGACGGGGCGGGCCTGGTGCGTGACCGCACAGCTGGGCCAGATCGGCGCCCTGGCCGACGCCTATATCGCCGATCTGGAAACCAAGAATTGGCTGGCCGCCGGCGGCGACGACAACCGCGTCGTCTTCATCAAGCGCCGCGAGGCCGGCGGCTGCGACGGCATGCAGATGGTCGCCTTCTACGACACCACCAAGACCGCCGTCGCCGAACTGCCCGGCTATCTGGGCTTCGCCACCATTCCGGGCGACGTGTGCGCGGCTGCTGCGGCCGCGACACCGCCTGCCGCCGCCGGATCGCCGCAACAATGACCACCGCCCGTATCGATGCGCGCTTCAAGGCGCTGAAGGCCGAGGGCCGTGCGGCCTTTATTCCCTATGTCATGGGCGGCGATCCGTCGCGCGAAGAGGCGCTGGCGATCCTGAACGGCCTGCCGGCTGCGGGCGCGGACATCATCGAACTGGGCTTTCCGTTCAGCGATCCGATGGCCGAGGGGCCTCCGATCCAGCGAGCGGCGATCCGGGGCATGGCGGCGGGTTTCGGCCTGCGCTCGACCATGGATTTGGCCAGGGAATTCCGTAAGGGCGACGACGCCACACCCATCGTGCTGATGGGGTACCTAAACCCGATCGAGAGCCTGGGCTATGACGCCTTCGCCGCCTATGCCGCCGACTGCGGCATCGACGGGCTGATCGTGGTGGACTGTCCGCCGGAAGAGGCCGGGCCGCTGATCGAGGCGCTGGATAAGGTGTCGATTTCGCTGATCCGACTGGCGACGCCGACCTCGGATGACGACCGGCTGAAGATCGTGGTCCAAGGCACCTCGGGCTTCGTCTATTATGTCGCCGTCGCGGGCGTGACGGGCGTCAAGGAAGCGAACGCGGATGTGGTGGCGCCGGCCGTAGAGCGGGTGCGCAAGGCCTCGGGCCTGCCGGTCGCGGTCGGCTTCGGGGTCAAGACGCCGGAACGGGCCGCCGAGATCGCGCGCGTCGCCGATGCGGTGGTCGTGGGCTCGGCCCTGGTGGACGAGGTGGCGGCGGCGCTGGAGGCGAACGAACCCGTCGCGGCGCGCGTTTTGGCCCGGGTGAAGGCGCTGGGCGATGCGGTTCGATCCGTCGCCGCTAGTGCTTCCGTGGCGGAAACCGTCTAAGAGCGCGCGGATGAACGACAAGACCAAGCCTCAGGAAAAGCGCGGCGGCTGGCTGAGCCGCTTTGCGCCCGGCGTCCGCAAGATCGTGTCGCGCCGCGACACCCCGGACAATCTCTGGGTCAAGGATCCCGACAGCGGCGAGATGCTGTATCGCTCGGACCTGGAGGCCGCCCTTTGGGTGACGCCGTCGGGCCGGCATATGCGCATCGATGCGCCGACCCGCCTGAAGGCCACCTTCGACGGCGGCGTCTTCCAGTCCATCGACACGCCGGACGTGCCGGAAGATCCGCTGAAATTCTCGGACGGCAAATCCTACAAGGATCGCCTGAATGCGGCGCGCAAGGCGGCGGGCCGCAAGGACACCATGGCCATCGGCTATGGTTCGGTCGGCGGTCAGGACGCGGTCGTGATCGTCCAGGACTTCACCTTCATGGGCGGGTCGCTGGGCATGGCGGCGGGCGAGGCCTTCATCAAGGCGGCGCGCGAGGCGGTGAGCCGCAAGGTTCCGCTGGTCTGTTTCACCGCCGCCGGCGGCGCGCGGATGCAGGAGGGCGCCCTGTCGCTGATGCAGATGGCGCGCACCACCCTGGCAATCGAGGAGCTGAAAGACGCCAGACTGCCTTACGCCGTGGTCCTGACGGACCCGACAACGGGCGGGGTGACGGCCTCCTACGCCATGCTGGGCGATGTGCATCTGGCCGAACCCGGCGCCCTGATCGGCTTCGCCGGACCGCGCGTGATTGAGGCGACCATCCGCGAGAAGCTGCCGCCCGGCTTCCAGCGCGCCGAATATCTGCAGGAAAAGGGCATGGTGGACCGGGTCGTGACCCGCGCTGACCTGCCGCGCACCCTGGGTCAGATCCTGTCCATGCTGATTGACGGCGCCCGCGCCGCCGCCTGAGACCGCCTGAAGGGCCAGTCGATCGCGGTCGAGGCCCACAGGCACCACCACACGATGACCGGCTGAAACAGCAGGCGCGGGCCGTGATAGGCCCAGCCTAATCCTGCGCCCGAGGTCATGAAGTTCACGGCATGCTGGATGTTGGCCGGGTAGACGCAGACGGCGTAGGCGGCCAGCGCCCAGCCCGCCGCAACCCGCAGGCGCGAGATCATCAGACCCGCCGCGCCCAGCAGTTCGGCGATCCCCGTCAGCGCCACGACCAGGGCCGGCTGCGGAACCCACGCCGGCGTGATCCGCACGAAGGGGCCGGGGACCATCACATGCAGCACGCCCGCGCCCAGGAAGACGGCCGCGAGGACGAGGCGCGCCGCGGTTCTGATCTGCGGCCTGGAAGTCATGTCGCGGTTCTCGAAATCAGGGGGTAAAGGAGGCGGATGGATCCCGTCTCCGAACGACTACGCGCGCGCCACCCCCAGCGGATCGACCTTTCGCTGGAAAGAATGCGCGTGCTGTGCGCGGCCCTTGGCGATCCGCAGCACAAGCTTCCGCCGGTGATCCATGTGGCGGGCACCAACGGCAAGGGTTCGACCGTGGCCCTGATCCGCGCCATCGCCGAGGCGGCGGGATTGAAGGTGCACGCCTACACCTCGCCCCATCTGGTGCGGTTCAATGAACGGATCCGGCTGGCTGGAACGCTGATCGAGGACGACCATCTGAACGCGATCCTGGACCGGATCGAGGCGGTCATGGCCGAGACGGACAGCGAGGCCACGGTGTTCGAAAGCACGACCGCCGCCGCCTTCCTGGCCATGTCCGAGACGCCCGCCGACCTGGCCATCATCGAAGTGGGTCTGGGCGGGGTGCTGGACGCGACAAATGTGATCGATCGGCCGCTGCTTAGCGTCATCGCCCCGGTCGACTACGACCATGCGGAGTTCCTTGGCACGGATCTGGCCGCCATCGCCTCGGAAAAGGCGGGTGTGCTGAAGGCAGGCGCGCCGGCCGTGATCGCGCGACAGAAGGAAGAGGCGATGGCGGCCATCGAACGGCGCGCCGCCGACGTCCATGCACGGCTGACCGTGCTGGGAGTCGACTTCGACGCCTGGGCCGAGCGGGGCGGCCTGGCGTTCCAGACGGCCGAACTGTTCATGGACCTGCCGGCGCCGGCTCTGGCAGGCGCGCATCAGATCGACAATGCGGCCCTGGCCGTGGCGGCGGCGGTCGAACTGGACCTGCCCGAGGCTGCGATCGCCGAGGGGCTGAAGCGTGTGCGCTGGCCCGCTCGGCTGCAAAGGATTTCGGCGGGGCCATACGGCGCTGCGGCCAAGGCGGCGGAGGCGGAGCTGTGGCTGGACGGGGGGCATAATCCCCATGCGGCGCGGGCGCTGGCGGCGTTTCTGGCCGAGCGGCAGGCGCGGGCGCCGCGTCCCCTGGCCCTGATCTGCGGCATGTTGAACAACAAGGATGCGGGCGGTTTCTTCGCCGCGCTGAAGGAGAGCCAGGCCACCGTCTTCACCGTCGGCTTCGACGGGGCGGCGGCCGAGCCGACGGCCCTGGCGGCCGTGGCCCGCGGGCATGGGCTGGCGGCGACCCCGGCGGGATCGGTTTCTGAGGCGCTGGATTTGGCGCTGCGCCTGGGCGCAGGCCGGGTCGCCATCTGCGGATCACTGTATCTGGCCGGCGAGGTCTTGGGCGCCAGCGAGGAAACCTGGCCGGTCTAGCGCGTCATCCAGGGCTTGGACTTGCCGGCGGCGATGCGGGCGGCCTGTTCGCGCTGGAAGCGACCGCCGCGCGGCGGCTTGGCGCGCGCATCCAGCCTGGCGTTCTTCAGGCGCAGGGCCTTCTGGACCGGGGTCTCGCCGGGAATGTCGTCAGCAGGGTTCGGGGTGTCTTCGTCGCTCATGGCGCCATCCTAGCATGAAAAACGCCCGCCGGTCGGACCGGCGGGCGCTTGATCTGACAGGGTCGAAAGGGCTCAGGCCTTGACGCCGGCCTCGGCCAGCCATTCGACGATCTTGCCCTTGGGCATGGCGCCGACCTTCATCGAAGCCATCTGACCGTCCTTGAATAGCATCAGGGTCGGAATGCCCTTCACGCCCAGCTTGGACGGGGTCATGGGGCTGTCGTCGATGTTGATTTTGGCCACGGTGACCTGACCGCCCAGTTCGTCGGCGATCTGTTCCAGCGCCGGGCCGATCTGTTTGCAGGGGCCGCACCATTCGGCCCAGAAGTCGACCAGGACAGGAGTCGAGGATTTCAGGACGTCGGCGTCGAAGCTTTCGTCGGTGACTTTAACTGTCGCCATAAATGGCTCCTTGGGCGCTATCGCTCGGCGCGCGGCGCCTCGCTACTTGAGCGCAGGTTGATGTTGGCCGGAGCGTCCGGGTTCGGTCGCAGATGTGGGAGCGAATCGCGGGCAATTCAACTGCCCGCGAGCGCCGCCGCCAGCAGGGTTTCGGGAATGGGCATCAGCTTGGGCCCGTCAGTCCAGACCAAGGCGGCCTCGACCGGGCGATCGGGATAGAGGCGCTTCAGCACGGCGACATAGACGGCGGCCTGCAACACATAGGCGGGATCGACCGCCTCGATGGCGTCTGGCGCAGGGCGGTTGGTCTTGTAATCGACGACCAGAACCTTCTCGGGCGTGACCACCAGCCGATCGATGCGGCCGTTGATGGCGACGCCGGGCGGCAGGTCGGGCGCGGACCCCGTCAGGGCGACCTCGGCGCGGGAGCCGGGACCGAAGACGGGGGCGAAGCGGGCATCGTCCAGGACAGAGAAGGCGGCGGCTATCATCTCGGCGCGCTGGGCCTCGTCCAGATCGGTCTCGCGCGCCAGAAGGCGCCAGGCGGCGTCGGGGCGGTCGGCGGGCGCGATCTCGGGCAGGCGTTCCAGCAGCCGGTGGATCAGGTCGCCGCGACGGAACCGGCCCAAAAACGCGCCTTGGGCCGCCCCGCCCGCCTCGGTCCTGGCCAGGGGCGAGGGGGCGGGAATGCGGATCGCGCCGCCCTCCATCCGCGACGGCGAGGCGAAGCGAGCGGCGGCGTCGGCCGGCGGCGGCGAGGCGGCCCAGACGGGCAGGGCGGCGACAGACCGCGCTTCATCGGCGGCGACCGGGCGACGCTCAGGATCGACGCCATAGCGGCGGACGCCGTTCTCGACTTCGCGCACCTGATCGCCCAGGCGGTCGAAGGTTTCCTCAAGGATCGACCACCAGCTGCCGGCCTCGGCCCCCCGGCTTGAGGCGCGACCCATGACGATGACGCGGTCGCGCGCGCGGGTCAGGGCGACATAGAGCAGGCGCAGGGTCTCGTCGTCGGTGCGGGCCTGGCGCGCGGCGCGGGCGTCGGCCGAGGCCGGGCAGTCGTCCTTCGCCGAGCCCGGCGCCATCAGCCAAGCCTCGCCCTCGCCCTCCGGCGTGACCGCAGGCATCAGGGACGGACCTTGCGCCTTCGCCTTCATGGTGGTGTCGGGCAGGATGACGATGGGCGCCTCCAGACCCTTGGCGCCGTGGACGGTCATGACGCGGACCTCGCCGCGCGCGCCTTCCAGTTCGCGCTTCACCTCGACGTCGGCGGCCTCCAACTGGGCCAGGCAGGTCTCCAGATCGACCGCGCCTCGGTTCTCGGCCGCCAGCACCTGGTTCAGGGTCTCGTCGATGGCTTCTTCCGCCTCGCGCCCCAGTCGGGCCAGGATGCGGGCGCGGCCGGACCGGCCCGTCTCGTCCACGCGGTTCAGGGCCTGAGAGAAGAAGGCGAAGGGATCGCCGCCGCGCGCGCCGATGGCGGCCTGCACCGCATCGCGCGCGCGAGCCCATTCGGGGCGTTCGTGCGCCCGGTCGCGCAGGTCGCGCCACAGCTGGCCGGCCTTGCGGTTCTCGCGCCCAGCCAGCGCGTAGAGGCCGTCCTCGTCCACATCGCACAGCGGGCTGCGCAGCACCTCGGCCAGGGACAGGTCGTCGTCGGGGAAGAGGGCGAAACGCGCCAGCGAGATCAGGTCGTCGAAGACGATATGGCTGGACAGTTTCAGCCGGTCTGCCCCGGCGACGGGTACGCCTTCGGTCTTCAGCGCCCGGATGATCTCCTCGAAGGTGGCGTCGCGACGTCGGACCAGGATGATGTAGTCGCCGTAGCCAGCCGGGCGCAGGTCGCGGGTGCTGCGATCGAAGACGGCGACGCCGCTTTCGACCTGGCGGCGGATCTCGCGGGCCAGGTCGCGGGCCAGGCGCTTGCGGGCGCTGCCGGCGCTTTCCTGATCGACCGGATCGTCCCAGGCGTCGGTCTCGGGCCCGGGCTCGTCCAGGAACAGGGGCCAAAGGTCGATTGCGCCGTGCTGGCCGAGCCGCGCAGGGAGGTGTCGGGCGATGTCGCCCTGGGGGCCGGTCAGGGCGCGGGTGCGGTCGGGATCGGCGAAGACGGCGTCGACGAAGGCCAGCACCTCTTCGGTCGAGCGATAGGAGGTGTTCAGTTCCGGCCCGGCGAAGGGCTCGCCGGCGCCCTCGGCCAACGCGAGGAAGGCGCCGCGTTCCTGGCGCAGCCGTTCGGGTCGCGCGCCCTGGAAAGAGTAGATCGACTGTTTCTCGTCGCCGACGGCGAAGACGGTGCGGCCGGACTTTTCTCCGGAGTAGAACTCGCCGGTCAGGGCGCGGACGATGGCCCATTGTTCGGGGGCGGTGTCCTGGGCCTCGTCGATCAGGACGTGATCGACGCCGCCGTCCAGCTTGTACAGCACCCAGGCGGCGGCCCCGCTTTGGGTCAGCAGGGCGGCGGCGCGCGCGACCAAGTCGGGAAAATCCAACGCCCCACGCTGGGCCTTGGCGGCTTCGTAGAAGGCGGCGTGGGCGCGGGCCAGGGTCAGGACCTTGACCGTATCGTCGGCGACCTTGGCCTTGCGCAGAGCCTCGCGCGTGGCGAGGAACTTGGTCTGAAGGTCCAGCAGCCAGCCGACCGCGCCTTGCGGCGCCGACTTTGTGCCCATGCTCTTTCGCGGTTCGCCCGCCAGGGTGCAGAAGACCCCGGCCAGGGCCGCGAACCCGGCATGGGGCGGGGCGGCGATGCTCATGGCGTCGGCGATCTTCTTGTCGTTGGCCGAGCCGGTTTCCATGGCCTCGGCCATGCGGTTCCACTCGCCGGGATCGATGAAGGCGACGAAATCGCGCTCCAAATCCTCCGGGCTGCGGTCGCGTTCGGCGCCGGTCAAGGACCAGGGATCGGGCGCGGTCCCTGCCTCGGCACGGTCGATATAGTCCAGCAGATCGGCGCGCTTGGCCTCGATCATCGACAGCAGGGCCTGAAACCTCTGCCAGTCCAGCTCGACGGCGAAGTGGCTGTAGGCCAAGCCGATGGGGCCTTCCGGATCGGCGACGGCGGCGCGGGCCAGGTCCTCGCGCGCGGCATGGCTGAGGGCGGTCGCGGCCTGATCTTCCAGCACGGTGAAGCGGGGCGAAACCCCGGCCTCCAGCGGGAACCGCCGCAGCAGCTTCTCGCAGAAGGCGTGGATGGTCTGAATCTTCAGCCCGCCGGGCGTCTCCAGCGCGCGGGCGAACAGCTTGCGGGCGCGCGACAGGGCCGCGTGATCCATCGCCTGCGGGTCGCCGTCGTCCAGCCGGGCCAGTTCGCGCGACAGGGCGGCGTCGTCCAGCACGGCCCAGCCGCCCAACTGGTCGAACAGCCGGGCCTGCATCTCGGCGGCGGCGGCCTTGGTGTAGGTGACGCACAGGATGGCGCCGGGATCGACCTGATCCAGCAGCAGCCGCGCCACCCGGTTGACCAGGGTGGTTGTCTTGCCCGAACCGGCGTTGGCGGTGACGAAGACGGTCAGGCGCGGGTCGGCGGCGACGATCTGAGGGGCGATGCTCATTCTTCGTCCCCATCGCCGATCACAGACCATTCCCAGACGCGGGCCAGATGATCGTAGTTGCCGCCCTGGTTGCCCATGAACTGAGGCGCGGCCCAGGAGACGTAAGGCGTGTTCTCGTCGTCGAAGCGCGCGACGCGGCGCATCAGCCCGTCCAGCGCCGCCTGCGCCAGGTCGGCGGCCTCAGAGCCCGAGGCGCGGGTGACGACTTCGCCCGCCGTTTTTCGCCCGACCACGCGGACATAGGTCAGTTCGTCAGGCGTGACCGGGCCGTTGGTGTCCTTGAACCCGCCGTCGGCCAGGATGGCGGCGGTCAGTGTCAGCTGCGGGGCGAAGCCGGACTTGACCTGTTTGGCGGACGGCGCCGCTCCGGTCTTGAAGTCCATGACCGCCGCCCCGTCCGACGCCAGCTCGATCCGGTCGGCGAAGGCCTTGACGGTGAAGGGCCCGGCCGGGGCGTCGAAGGTCATCGTCCCCTGCTGTTCCACCAGGATATCGACGCCGCGCGCCCGACGCCGGCGCTCGAACTCGGTCAGCCAACGGGCGCAGTTGCGGGCCAGCGGCGCCTCACGCGCCATGGCCGCATCCTCGAACCCGCGCGCGCCCAGTTCGCGCAGCAGATGGTCGTGCAGGATGGCCTCGCAATCGTCGGGCAGGTCATTGGGCCAGTCCAGCGTCAGCCGTTCGATGGCGGCATGGACGGCGTTGCCGCGTGCCAGGGCTTCGGCAGACGCGCCGGGCCGCTCCATCGCCTCCAGCCCCAGCACCCACAGGGCGTAGATGGCGTAAGGGTCGCGCACCCAGCGTTCGATGCGGGTGACATACAGGCTGCGCGGACGGCGATGCACGGGCGGGCGCGGCTCTGGGCGTTTGGCGAACTGCGGCGGGCCGGGCGGCGGCGCATCCAGGGCGCGGGTCCAGTCCAGCACGGTTGTGGGACGCGGCAACGCCACGCCGGCCCCGCGCGTCAGCATCTCCAGCCGCCACAGCCAGCGCGAACGCACGGCCGGCTGGCCGCCGCGCCGTTCGCTGTGGACCAGGATCACCTCTTCGGCGCAGGCGGCCTGGACGAAGTCCTGGGCCGTCTGGCCCAGGCGGCGTTCGGGCGGGGGCAGGCCTAGGGCCTTGCGCATCGGGCGCGACAGGAAGGGATCGGTCGGGGCTGCCTGGGGCCAGACGCCTTCCTCCAGCCCGGCCAGGATCATCCGGTCTGCCCTGATCAGACGCGCCTCAATGGCGCCGAGAATGCGCAGCGACGGATGGGTCGCGCCGCCGTTGCGCACGACGTTTTCCTTGACCAAGGATGTCACCAGTTCGGCAAGTTCCGCGCGACGGATCCGGCCCAGCGACGCCCCGCCCTCGATCAGGCCGGACAGAAGGGCGGCGGCGGCCTCGCCGTCGGGACCCGCCCAGGCGTTCTGGCCGGCCAGGGTTTCGATCAGCCGGGTCAGGGCCGAGGCGGCGACGTTCAAATCCGCGTCGGGGGTGAAGACGGCGGTCGCGGCCTCGACGGCGGCCTGAAGCTGATCGACCAGGCGGGTCGCGGCCGACAGCCGGACCTGTTTCCATTCCGGCGGCGCCTTGCCGCGCCGGTCGGGCTGCACCGCCTCAAGCAGGCGGCGGTGGACGGCGGCGAAGTCGCGCGGGCGGGGACCGCGCAGGGCGTGTTCCTCCAGCGCGGCGACGGCTGCCGCTTGAGAGGCCTCGCCCAAGTCGAACCCGGCCAGAGGATGTTTGACGACGGCGAGCAGCAGATGGGGCTGGACCGGATCGGCGATCCAGCGGGCGCACAGATCGACCAGGGCGCCGGCGGGCAGGCGCGACAGGGGCGCGCCTGCCGAGGAATCCGCGGTGACGCCCCAGCGTTCCAGCCGGGCGGAGACACGGCGACCCAGGGCCTGATCCGGGGTGACCAGGGCGCAGGTTCTGCCGGGCGTTTCCAGCGTCTCGCGCATCATCAAGGCGATGGCGGCGGCGGCCTCTTCCTCGGCGCGCACGCTCAGCAGCGACAGGCCCTGCAGCCCTTCGGCGATGGGGTCGCGCGCCTCGCCGCGCGCGGCGGCGGCCGAGCGGATGTCGCGGATCGCGCGGCGCCAGTCATCGGTGGCCTCGGCGGGGCACAGGGCCTCGTTGACCAGCCGCTGGCGGGCCAGACCGCGCGCCTCGACGGCCGGAGAGACGGTAGGGCGGAACCACGGGCGGACGGTCTCGCGCGCGATCTCACAGCGGTCCAGCAGCCGCTTCATCGCGCTTTGCGGATGCTGTTCGTCCAGCCGGTCCCAGACGCCGGCGTCCAGATCCAGGTCGAGGCCAGGCAGGACGACGCAGCCCAGCGGCGCCCTCGCCACGGCCTTCAGCACGTCGCCGGCGGCGGGGACGGTGCCGGTCGAGCCGGCGGCGATGACGGGCTGACGCGGCGGTTCGCGGTCCCACAGGTCGGCGAGGCGGCGCAGCAGGGTCGCGCGACGCCAGGCCGGATCGACCAAACCCAGTTCGGCCAGGCGTTTGGGCCAGGCGGTGACGGCGAGACCCAGAAACTCGGCTGACCGTTCCCAGTGTTCGGCCATTTCGCCGTCGACCAATGTGGCGATCCGCTCGGGGTTCTGAATCTCTTCCAGTTGGCAGGAATCGAGGAAGCCGCCCAGCGCGTCGGCTAGGTCCAATGCACGCATCGGGCTTAAGGACGCATCGAACTGTTCGACGATCATCCGCGCCATCTCGAACCGGCGCGTCAGGGCGGGGATGGCGGGCGGCAGGTCCAGGCCCAAGGCGCCGGGCGTAAATGGCGGCTCGTCCTCCTCCAGATCGCCCAGCGGCCGCACCTGAGGCAGCAGGATGGGGCGACCCTGCGACAGCTTGGACAGGGCGCCGGTGAAGGCGCGCGCCGCCCGGCGGTTGGGCAACAGGATAGTGGCGTCCGACAGGGTTTCGGGCGGCAGATCGCCCAGCCAGGCCAGGACGCCGGCGGCCAGGTCTTCAAGGAACGGCCGGTGCGCGGGGATTGCGTACCAGCGCGGCGTGTCGCCGAGGAAGGGATCGAACAGGCTCACGCCTCTCCCGCCAGTTTGACCTCGGCTTCATCCCGCGCCTGCGGGTCGCCGACGTGCATCCAATCGCCGTCCAGGACGCAGCCGAACAGACGTCCTTTAGCGGCGGAGTTGCGCCAAAGGGGGCTGAGGGAGAAGGGGCCGTCGGGGCCGTGATCGGCATAGCCGGGGCGGGTGATGTGGACGCCCATATAGGCGAACGGCGCGGAAGGGGCGTCGCCCCGGAAGGTTAGCTTTCCGTCGTCGGCCATGAAGAAATCGCCGTCGCCCTCAAAGCCGATGGAGCCTTCGCGGCGGGCCAGCAGCAGGACGGCGTCCATCGTCTCGGGGTTCCACAGGCGGATCAGATCAGTGAGGGCGTCGCCTCGGTCGATCCAGACGCTGTCGATATTGGCCACGAAGACCGGATCCTCGCCCAGCAGGGAATGGGCCTTCTTAAGGCCGCCGCCGGTCTCCAGCAGTTCGGCGCGTTCGTCGGAGATGACGATCTGCGGGCCGCGTCCGCGCGCCGCCAGATGCGCTTCCAGCCGGTCGGCGAACCAGTGGACATTCACCACCGCCTTTTCGACGCCGGCGTCCGCCAGACCGTCCAGCACATGGTCGATCAGGGCGCGACCCTGGACCTCCACCAGCGCCTTGGGTCGGTCGTCGGTCAGGGGGCGCATGCGCGTGCCCAGGCCGGCGGCCAGCACCATTGCGGTCTTTGGAGCACGGGTCATGCGCGCACCTCGGCAGGAACGTGACGATCAAACCAGCGGGCGACGGGCGCCAGGGCCGTCTGGTCCAGATTGGCGTTCAGATGCCGCCACATGCGCGGCAGGAACTGGCGGTATCGGGGTTTGCCGTCGCGCGCGATCAGGCGGGCGAAGATGCCGATGATCCGCGCCTCGTTCAGGGCGGCGAGGCCGGCGTAGTCGGCCATGAAGGCGGCGCGGTCGATGCCGGGCCGCAGCGCGAAATAGCGGTCCAGCGCCTCGGCCTCCAACGCCGGCGAGACGTCGCGGCGAGCGTCCTGAAGCAGGGAGTGCAGGTCCCACGACGGGTGGGCGCGCACCGCGTCCTGGAAGTCGATCATGCCGACGCGAGCGGCGCCGTCGCGCTGGGGCAGCCAGATCAGGTTTTCCGCATGATAATCGCGGTGGGCCATGACCGACGCCCCGGCCGCGCCCGAGGCGACGATCGGCGCCCAGGCCGCGCGCCAGTCGGCGATGGCGGCGGCGTCAAAGCGGACCCGATCGTCGAGCTTCGGCAACCATTCGACGAACAGATCGGCCCCGCCCTGAAGCGCCGTCTCGTCATAGGTCAGCAGGGGCCAATCGCCGCCGGGACCGTGCAGGGTTTCGGGCGGAGCGCCTGCGTCATGCAGAACGGCCAGGGCCTCGATGGCGGCCAGATAAAGCGGCGTCTCGTCGGCGCCGCTCTCGATCACGCGGGCGAACAGGTCGTCGCCGAAATCCTCCAGCACGGCTAGGCCGTTGGCGGCGTCCAGCGACGGGATTTCGGGGGCGGACAGGCCCAGAGCCTTCAGATGGGCGGCGACGGCGGCGAAGGCCTCGATCCGGCCGGCGGACAGGCGGGCGACGGCGTTCCAGCCGGCGGCGTGACGCTGCTCGGGCGTCCAGCGCGGATCGCACGGCTGGCTTTCGGCGGCGGGCGCCTGATCCATCAGCATCAGGGTCGGACCGGTCGTCGGCGTCAGCCGCTCATACCGCCGCGTCGAGGCGTCGCCGGGCAGGGGCGCGCGCACGGCGTCGGCCAGGCCGGCGGCCTTCAGGAAGTCGAGACGGAGGGTTTCGCGGTCAGACATGCAGTTCCTTCAGCCCCGTTTCCCATCGCCCTACGCCGGAAACGGTCGCAAGGCGGCCGTCGCCCTGTTCGGAGATTTCGATGATCAGCTGGTCCGCTCCTAGGAACCGGCCGGGATCGTCGCCCAGGCGCTCGGGCCATTCGATGACGACGCACCCCTCGTCCAGCGCCTCGTCTAGGCCGATCTCGAAGGCCTCTTCCGGTCGGGTCAGGCGATAGAGGTCGAAATGGGCGACCGGGGGGTCGCTTTCGTAGAATTGGACCAGGGTGAAGGTCGGGCTGGGCACGTCCTCGTCCGGCGTGGTCAGGGCGCGGATCAAGCCGCGCGCCAGGGTCGACTTGCCCATGCCCAGCGGCCCGTAGAGCAGCAGACTGTCGCCCGCCGCCAGCAGGTGGGCGATGGCTTGGCCCAGGGCGGTGGTGGCCTCGGCGTCGGGCAGAGCGATCTTCATGGAAACACCGCGTCAGGATCGGTGGCCAGGGTGCGCTCGGTGAAGGTCTTCAACGCCTCGGTGGCCTTGGCTGCGTCCACGTCCAGCCGATCGGCGGGAATGGGCAGACTGACATCGACGCCGAACGGCTTGCCTTCCTTGTTCAGCAACTCGTGGAACAGGGTCACGTCGCGCAACTCCTGCGAGACCTTGTCGAACAGGTGAAACAGGCGGCTGTAGGGGCCGGTGACGTGCATGGGCACGACGGGCGCATCGTATTTGCGCGCCATCGAGGCGGCGGTCGGGGCCCATTCGGGATCGGTCAGGACGCCGTTCTTCTCGCGCGCCAGACGACCGGCGGGGAACATGACGACGCAGCGTTCCGCTTCGAACGCCTCCCTGGCGGCGTTCAGTGTGGCGCGAGTCTTTTCGCGGGTGCGTTTGTCGTGGACCCATTCGACGGGGATGATGGTCTCGTCCAATCGCGGCGAGACACGGATGGCGTCGGCGTTGGCGAAGAAGATCATGTCTGTGCGCCGCTGTTTGAGCGCGTCGAATACGGCGACCCCGTCGGCGATGCCGGTGGGGTGGTTGCAGACGACGACGCAGCGGCCGGTCGCCGGCAGGCGCTCCAGATTCGTCGTCGTCACCTTCAGCCTCAGCAGGTCCGAGACGTAGTCGAAGGTCTCGGTTCCCGACAGGTCGCGGATGGCGTCGGCCATTCGCACCGCCGCCCCATAGCCCAGCACGCCGTAGAGCGCCGGCCGCACGACCGGCCACAGCGGCGAGGCGGTCAGGCGTGGCGCGCGTTCGGCGATCAGCACATCGACGATGTGGGGCTGACGGCGGGCGGGAAGGGTGGCGGCGGTCATGAAAGATCGCTTGTCGCCGGTTCGGTCGGAGGGGGCAAGATGCGCGGCGTCGTGGACGCTTGGCGATCGGACGGGCGGCCCCTATCACTGTCGAAAAGCTTTGGAGAATGAAGACATGACGCGTTCACGCTGGATGGCGGCGGTCGCCTTTGGAAGCCTGATCCTGGCCGCCGCGCCCAGCCTGGCGCAGCAGGCCTCGTCCGCGCCGGCCGCCGCCGCCGCCGCCGCCGCCCAGGCGCCCGCATCGCGCGGCTTGTCGCTGAAAGATCTGGCGATGATGGAGCGGGTCAGCGAGCCGCGCGTCTCGCCGGACGGCCGCCAGATCCTCTACGCCGTGCGCACCACCGACTGGGACGGCAACAAGGGCGTCAACAGCCTGTGGCTGGCCGACGTCGCCCCCGGTCAACATTCCGGCGAGCCGCGTAAGCGGGCGATTTCCGAAGGCGGCGTCTCGGGCGCGCGCTGGGCGCCGGACGGCGGAGCCATCTATTTCCTGTCGTCGCGGGGCGGATCGAACCAGGTCTGGCGCACGGATGCGGCCGGCGTGGCGGCGGCCCAGGTGACGACCCTGCCTTTCGACGTGTCGGGCTTCCGCATCGCGCCGGATGGCAGGTCGCTGATCCTCGCCGTCTCGGTCTTCGTCGATTGCGACACCCTGGCCTGCACCAAGACGCGGCTGGATGCCCGGGGCAAATCGACGATCCAGTCCTATGACCGTCTGCCGCTGCGCGACTTCGACCACTGGGTCGATACGCGCCGCACCCATCTGTTCGTCCAGCCGCTGAACGGGTCTGGCTTGAGTGGCGGCGAACCGCGCGACCTGTTGGCGGGTCTCGATGCCGATGTCTCGGCCGGCGATTCCAGCTTCGACATTTCGCCGGACGGCCGGACCCTTGTTTACGGCACGCAGACGCAAGGCGTGGGCGAAGCCTTCACCAGCAACAGCGACGTCTTCCGCGTGGCGCTAGATGGCGGGACGCCGGTCAATCTGACGGAAAGCAACAAGGGATCGGACGGCAATCCGGTCTTCTCTCCGAACGGTCGCCAACTGGCCTGGCTGTCGGCGCCGCGCGAGAATGTCGGCGGGGATCAGGCGGCGGTCTGGGTGGCTGAGGCGGACGGCTCCGGCGCCAAGAAACTGACCGACTGGGATCGCGGCGCGGGCGGCCTGCAATGGCGCACCGATGGCCGGTCGCTGCTGGTCTCGGCGGCGGACGAGGGCCAGAACCGGCTGTTCTCGGTCGACGCCCGCACCGGCCGGATCACGCCCCTGACCGGAAACGGCACGGTCGGCGCCTATGAGGAGAGGGCCGGTGTCCTGGCCTACGCCCACGAAAGCTTCGTCGCCCCGACCCAGATCTTTATTCAGACGCGCGGCGAACCCCGCCAGATCAGCCGCCAGAACGCCGAGGTGCTGGCGCAGATGGACCTGCCCAAGGGCGAGGCCTTCACCTTCGCCGGCTGGAACAATGAGCCGGTGCAGGGCTGGGTGTTCAAGCCGGCGGGCGCGGTCGAGGGCCGGCGCTACCCGGCGGTCTATCTGATCCACGGCGGGCCGAAATCGCCGTGGACCGAGAACTGGTCCTACCGCTGGAATCCGCAGGTCTACACGGCGGCGGGCTATGCGGTGGTGATGATCAACTTCCACGGCTCGCCCGGTTACGGCCAGGCCTTCACCGACGCGATCAACGATCATTGGGGCGACAGGCCGCTGGAGGACCTGGAGAAGGGCTGGGCGGCGGCGCTGTCGAACAACCCGTGGATCGACGGCGACCGGGCCTGTGCGCTGGGCGCCTCCTACGGCGGCTATATGGTCAATATGATCGCCGGAAAGTGGAACGGGCCGTGGCGCTGTCTGGTCAACCACGCCGGGGTGTTCGACGTGCCGCAGCTGATGAACGCCATGGATATCGGCAACTTCATCTGGGAATTCGGCGGTCCGAGCTGGGAGCGCAAGGCCGTCTATGACGCCTTCAACCCTGAGACCTACGCCGGCGACTGGAACAAGCCGATGCTGGTGCTGCATGGCTCCAAGGACTTCCGCGTGCCGATGGAGCAGGGGCTGGCGACCTTCTCGGCGCTTCAGCGTCAGGGCGTGCCCAGCCGCTTCGTCCATGTGCCGGACGAGAACCACTGGGTGCTGAAACCCCGCACCTGGGTCGACTGGCAGCAGGAAATCCTGGATTGGGTGGGTCGCTATACGGCGCCGGCGGGCTGAGCGACCCATTGACGCGCCTTGGCAGGGTGCTACGCCTCGCGGCCAGAAAGCTTCGCGAGGAAGATCTTGATGCGTCACCGTTCCCTTCTGTCCGCCGCCTGCGCGGCTGTTGCGCTGATGAGCGCCGCGCCTGCCCTGGCCCAGGTGCCGCCCGCGCCGGTTCCGGCCGCGCCCGCGACGCCTGACGCCTTCACCTATCAGGATATGATCTCGGCCAACCGTCTGGGCGATCCGCAGGTGTCGCCGGACGGCCGCTATGTCGTCTATTCGGTCACGACCACCGATGTTCAGGCCAACAGCCGCGCCGGCAGCCTGTGGATCCTGGACCTGAACGCACCGGACACGGCCCCGCGCCGCCTGGCCATCTCGGATCAGGGCGCCAACACTGCGCGCTGGGGCGGGGACGGCAATCTGTATTTCCTGTCGGGCAAGTCGGGCGCGAGCCAGGTCTGGCGCGTGGCCTCGCCGACGTCGGCGCCGGTTCAGGTGACGAACCTGCCCACCGACGTGAACGCCTATCGGATCAGCCCTTCGGGCGACAAGGTGGCGGTGTCGCTGGCCGTCTATCCGAATGCGGCCGACCTGAACGCCTCGGTCCAACAGGGCAAGGCCATCGCCGAGCAGAAAACGACGGGCCAGGTCTATGACCGCATGTTCGTGCGTCACTGGGACACCTGGAACGACCACACCCAGAACCACCTGTTCGTCCAGTCGATCGGCCGCGACGGCAAGGCTACGGGCACGCCGACCTGGATCACCAAGGGCTTTGACGGCGACACGCCCTCCAAGCCCTTCGGCGACGAGAGCGAGTTCGTCTTCACGCCGGCGGGCGACGCCGTGGTCTTCTCGGCGCGCCTTGCCGGTCAGACCGAGCCGTGGAGCACCAACTTCGACCTGTGGAAGACCAACGGCCTGTCGGGCGACGGCACCTTCACCAATCTGACCGACGGCAACGACGCCTGGGACACCGGCCCGGTCTTCTCGCCGGACGGACGGACCCTGGCCTATCGCGCCATGGCGCGGCCGGGCTTCGAGGCCGATCGCTATCAGATCGTGCTGATGGACGTCGAAACGGGCCAGAAGCGCGAGATCGCCTCGAACTGGGATCGCTCGGCCGACACGCTGCAATGGTCGCGCGATGGCCAGACGCTGTACACGACGGCGGGCGACGTCGGCTCGACCAAGCTGTTTTCGGTGGATACGCGCAACGGCGTGGTGACGCCGATCACGGGCGCGGGCCACGTCTCGGCCTTCCAACAGACGCCCTCGGGCTTCGTCTTCGCCCAGGACAGCCTGCGCGAGCCGGGCGACCTGTATTTCAAGACCTATCTGGGTCGCGAAATGCCGCGTCGTCTGACGCAGTCCAACCCCGCCTTCGCCGCCAAACAGTTCGGGGAGTATGAGCAGTTCAGCTTCGCCGGCTGGAACAACGAGACGGTCCACGGCTATGTCATCAAGCCGGCTGGCTATGTCGAGGGCCGCAAATATCCGGTCGCCTTCCTGATCCACGGCGGGCCGCAGGGTTCGTTCGGGGATGGCTGGTCCTATCGCTGGAACCCCGAGACCTATGCGGGCGCGGGCTATGCGGTGGTGATGATCGATTTCCACGGCTCGACCGGCTACGGCCAGGCCTTCACCGATGCGATCAGCCAACACTGGGGCGACCGCCCGCTGGAAGACCTGCAGAAGGGCTGGGTGGCGGCTCAACAGAAGTACAGCTTCCTGGACGGCGACAATGCCTGTGCGCTGGGCGCCTCCTACGGCGGCTACATGATCAACTGGATCGCCGGCAACTGGTCCAATGAGTTCAAGTGCCTGGTCAACCACGACGGCGTCTTCGACACCTTCGGCATGGGCTATTCGACCGAAGAGTTGTGGTTCACCGAATGGGAATACGGCGGCACGCCGTGGGACAAGCCGGAGGGTTATCAGAAGTTCAACCCGGCCAACCACGTCGATAACTGGAAGACGCCGATGCTGGTGGTTCAGGGCGACCGTGACTTCCGCATTCCGACCGCCCAAGGGCTGTCGACCTTCACCGCCCTGCAACGGCGCGGCATCGACAGCCGCCTGATCGTCTTCCCCAACGAGAACCACTGGGTGCTGAAGCCGGCCAACAGCCTGCAATGGCACAATGAAGTGTTCGGCTGGCTGAACAAATATCTGACGCCGACGCAGTAAGAAGCGTACGTCCAGACGATAAAAAGGGGCGCGGTCCGACGACCGCGCCCCTTCTTCATGCCCGTTTGATCGGGATCAGAGCGCCGCCCGCTGCATCGGCGCGCCGGCCAGACGGTCATACTGATGCGCGGTCATGCAGCGCGGCGCGGCCCAGCGCTGGCCCGACTGATAGGCGGCGACGGCCTGTTGAGCCGTGACGAAGCTCGGCGTCGCGCCGTGGTCGCGCTGATAGGCCGTGCGTGAGGCCACGTTGGTTCCGCAAACCTTGACGGTTTGCAGCACGGCGGGGCGCGGACTTTGCGCCAGCGCCGGCGTCGTTGCGGCCGCCAAGGCCGCAGCGATCAGGGCGGGGGTCAGGAAACGGGTCATCGGCAGTCCTCCACGGCCCGAATTAAGATCAGGACTCTGACAAATTATGCGCCGATCCTGGAGTTTGTAAAGGTTATGCGACAGCTTCGCGTCAGATCGACGACAAGCTGACCCGGCGGCGCCAAACCGGGGCTGGTGCGTTTCCTCTGGCTGACGGAGACGAGCGATTGTCGAACCCACAGAATTGGCGCACTTTTCGGGCCGACCTGAACCAGCGGGCGTGGGCTCCGGCCGGGGCGCGTTTGCGCGCCTGGCGCGACTGGGTGCGCGACAACGATCCCGTCTATGCGGCGGCTCGACGACCGGGGGCGGCGGAAAAATGGACGGCGGGCGTGGTGCTGGTCGTCGTGGCGGCCGTGGTTCTTTTCCTGGCCCTGTTCGACTGGAACATGCTGCGCGGGCCCATCGGCCGCTGGGCCTCGGTCAAATACGAACGCGAAATCGCCCTGACCGGCGATCTGGACGTCAATCTGTTCAGCTGGACGCCGTCCGCCGTGGTGCGGGGGCTTAAGATCGGCGGTCCCGACTGGGCGCGCGATCGCGACACGGCCGACGTCGATGAGGTCCAGGCCTCGGTGCGCCTTCGAAAGCTGCTGGCCGGTCAGGTTGAGATGCCCCTGCTGAGCTTCACCCGGCCCCGAGTCGTGCTGATCTCCACCAAGGACGGCCGCAAGAGCTGGCAGTTGAATCCCGACAAGCCCGACGACGGCGAAGGCCTGAACCTGCCGGTCATCCAGCAACTGGTCATCAAGGACGGGCAGCTGACCTTCGAGGAACAGCGGCGCGGACTGACGCTGGAGGCGGCGGTCAATGCGCGCGAGGCGTCCAGCGGCCAGGCCGGTTTCGTGCTGGACGGGCGCGGCGATGTGCGCGGCGCGCCCATGACCGTCAGGATCGAGGGCGGTCCCTTCATCAACATCCGGCGCGACCGTCCCTATCGGTTCGAGGCCGATGTGACCGGCGCGGACTCGTCCCTGGTCGCCAAGGGGGCGATCACCCGACCGTTCGATCTGGGGCGGTTCGATGCGACCATGACGATCCAGGGACGCAATATGTCGGACCTCTATCTGCTGACCGGCGTCGCCCTGCCGAATACGCCGCCCTACCGGCTGTCGGGCGCCCTGAACCGCGATCGGCGGATCTGGACCTTCAAGGATTTCGACGGACGCGTCGGGGCCTCCGATCTGTCGGGCGAGGTGAAGGTCCAGTCGGGCCAGCGTCTGCGCGTCGACGCCGACCTGACCTCGCGTCGTCTGGACATCGACGACCTGGCCGCTGTCCTGGGCGCGCGGACCCGGACCAATGCGGCGGGCACCGACACTGAGGCGCCGGTCGCGGTCGGCGGCAAGCTGCTGCCGGACGCCAAGCTGCAGACCGAGCGTCTGCAGACCATGGACGGTTCCCTGTCCTATCGAGCCGGATCGGTGAAGGCGAACGCCTTCGACGTGCGTCAGGTGAACCTGGGCGCCGACCTGAAGGACGGCATCCTGAAGCTGGATCCGATCAGCTTCGACTTCAATCGCGGCGCACTGAACGGCACGGCGCGGATCGATGCGACCAAGGACACCCCCTACAGCACGGTCGATCTGCGTCTGGCCGGCTATCCGCTGGAGTCCATCATCCCGGCCCGCAACGGCTCGGCGCCCGTCACCGGCAGGGCGCTGGGCCGGGCGAAGCTGGAGGGGCCGGGCGCCTCGATCCACGATTTCGCCGCCGCATCGAAAGGCTCGCTCAGCCTGGTGGTGCCGAACGGCAAGATGCGGGCGGCCTTCGCCGAACTGCTGGGCATCAACGCCAGCGCCGGGCTGCTGAAGCTGCTGAGCGGAGATCAGTCCGAAAGCCAGATTCGCTGCGCCGTCGCCGATTTCAACGTCAGCGGCGGCACGGCGACGGCCCGCACCTTCGTCATCGATACCGATGTGGTGCTGGCCCAGGGCAAGGGCAGCATCAATCTGGGCGCTGAGACGATGAACCTGCGGATCGAAGGCGAATCCAAGAAGCCGCGGCTGTTGCGCCTTTGGGCGCCGATCACCGTGTCCGGCCCCCTGACCGCGCCCAAGGTCGGGGTCGATGTCGGTTCGGTCGTGTCTCAGGGCGGTCTGGCGGGCCTGCTGGGCGCGGTGGTGGCGCCGGTGACGGCCCTGTTCGCCTTCGTCGATCCTGGCCTGGCCGAGGACGCCGACTGCGGCCGGCTGATCGCCAACGCCCGCTGATCGTTGATGACGACGACCGATTCGGCGATCCGAGCGTATTGTGGGTGATGGAGCCTTTTGCATGACACGCCGTGGACTGTTCGCGCCTGCCCTCGGGCTTCTTGCCGCCGCCTGTTCGCCGCTGAGCCTGCTGAACACCCTGGGACCAAGGGACGGCGGCGTGCGACGCGTCGCGCGCGACGTCCCCTATGGCGACGATCCGCGCCAGCAGATGGATCTCTATGCGCCGACCGCGCCTGGCCCCTATCCGACGCTGGTCTTCTTCTATGGCGGCGGCTGGGATTCGGGCTCGCGCAGCCAGTATGGCTGGGCGGCGCAAGCCTTGGCGGCGCGCGGATTCGTGGTCGCCCTGCCGGACTACCGCATCGTTCCCCAGGTCGTCTTCCCGGCCTTCATAGAGGACGCGGCCGCCGCCACGGCCAAGGCGGCCGAGGTGGTCGGTCAATATGGCGGCGATCCGGCGCGGCTTGGCGTGCTGGGCCATTCGGCGGGCGCGCATCTGGCGATGATGATCACCCTGGACCGACGCTACATGGCCGCCGTCGGCCGGCCCGATCTGATCAAGGCGGCCGCAGGTATCGCGGGCCCTTACGACTTCCTGCCGTTCGACGTGGCGGCGTCGCAGAACGCCTTCGGCCGTGCGCCGGATCCGACCCTGACCCAGCCCGTGACCTTCGTCCGCGCCGACGCCCCGCCGATCTGGCTGGGCCACGGCACGGCCGACACGGTGGTCCACGACGAGGATACGGTCATTCTGGATCAGCGGATGCGCGCGGTGGGCGGGCGCTCGGAGGCCAAGCTCTATCTGGGCCTGGACCACGCCGACCTGATCGCGACCTTCTCGCCCCTGTTCCGCAAGAAGGCGACGGTGCTGGCCGATGTGACGGACTTCTTCCACCGGCAGCTGGGCTGAACCGACGAAGAGTGGTGCGGGCGGCCGGGGTCGAACCGGCACTCCTTTCGGAACTGGATTTTGAGTGCTGGCGATTGCTTATGGAATCAAAGGCTTTGCCGCGTCGCGGCGCTGTCACGGCGCTTGGCCGAGAAAGGCGGTAGGCACAGGACCAGGCCATTTGACCAACTCCTGTGCCGCACAGTCGATCTAGCGATCAGGGTGCGCCCTAGCCTGAAGCATCGCCGCCAGATCCTCGACCGTAAAACCTCCTCGATGTAGGTTGCCTGCCCGCTCCGAGTAGACTTCCAACATGCGGAGGTGGCCAGCGGTAGTGGCCGAACCGTGAGAGTTCAGCGGCCGACCCTGGAAGTCGTCCCAGCCCATGTCAGCCTTGTTCACCAGGAACTCTGCGGTCCCATAGAAGCCGTCGCCGGCATTGCCGTCGAAGCCCTCAAAGCGAGGGTTTTCCCCGAGATGTGGGACGAGCGAGGCCAGCCGGGTCTTTTCGGAATGATCAAGCTTGGCGTAGCTTTCCTCAATCATACGCCACATGCCGAGGATACGGCTAACCTGGTGCGCGATCTCATCAGAGCCGCTGTCGTTGAAGATGCCAGAATAGCGCTCCTTCACCGCCCACGCGTGACCGCTGCTGATGGCATCCTTCACAAACTCGGGCTCGATGTCGCCGTTCACGCCAAGATGCTCATAGATCTCAGCCAGCATAAATAGGCCGAGTTTTTCGCCGTCAGATAGCTTCATTCGCTTCTCCTCCACTTAGGTTGAAGCAGACTTCTAGGACTTCCGGCGGCAACCGTCAGTTTAAAATAGAGAGCGCTGCGCCGCCGCCGCTGTCAGGTCCACGCCCCTGCTGATCAGCAACTCGGCCGCCGTCGACGACGCGCGATCGTCCTTTGCGATCGAATAGGTGGTCTTCACGGCCTCGATGTCGGCCCAGTGGAACATCTCGCGGATATCCGGCCGGTCGTTGATCGAGAGCAGGAACCGACCCTCGATCGTCCGAAGCTTGTCGGCCATCCGCTGGAAGTCGTCCCGGGCGAACATGCCCGACCCATAATCGCGCTCGCCGCCCCAATACGGCGGGTCCAGATAGAACAGGCTGCCGGCGCGATCATAACGGCTGATGAAGGCCAGCCAGTCCAGGTTTTCGATGACGACGCCCGCCATCCGGTCGTGCAGCTGCCGTAGGCGCGGCTCGATCTTCGTCAGGTCGAAGTTGTGCGCGCTGGTGGGGCTCACCCCGAAAGCCCGCCCGGAGACCTTGCCGCCGAAGCCCAGCGTCTGAAGGTAGAGGAACCGGGCCGCCCGCTCGATGTCCAGCAGATCGACATCGGGCGTCTCGCGGATCCGCTCGAACTCCGCCCGCGCCGCCGGCCGCCACGCCAGTTCGCGGATGAGGGCGTCGGGGAAGCGCTGAGCGACGCGGAACAGGGTCACGACGTCGCCGCTCACGTCATTGATCACCTCGACGGCCGGCCGGACCCGCCGGCGCAGGAACACGCCGCCCATGCCGATGAACGGCTCGCAATAGGCGTCATAGGGCGTGGCGGCCAGCACGCCGCAGATCCGCCGGGCTAGGTGGCGCTTGCCGCCCAGCCACGCCGTCGGCGGTTCACAAGGCGCGACGGGGCGCTGATCAACGATGAGAACATTACGAGAACAATTCATTTGCGGAGTCGCCTTTTGCACGAGTAGGAGTCCCCGGCTCGCGTGAGCGGGGGCGGCGATCAGCCGGACGGCCGATCGGTCCCGGTCGTGCGGGGTAAGGCCCGCAGATCGACGCGCTGCAACGCGCCGATCCCGCCCCGGACGGGGGCGAAATGAAGGAGGAGGAAGGGCATGCCGATCGACAAACCAGGTTCGTCACGACCGATGCCGCTGTCAGAGCTGATGCGGCTGGAGGCCGAGCTGGCCGCGCGCGTCGTGCGCAATCCGCCGCCGCATCCCAGCCTGCCGGTGACGCCAGGGCCTGGGTCGAATGTCGCCTATGTGTCGAAGGAAGAGAACGACCGTCTGGTCAGTGCCGCGATCGCGCTAGGCCTCGGCCGCTTCCGGGTGTCGGAACACGATCACCGCTTGGCTCTTGAGAGCAGCGGACGGCAAGGGCGACGCCGTGCATAAGGGAGCCAGCAAGAAGACGGCGATCACAGAGGAAGACCTGAAGGAGATCGTCGACTGCTATTTCCGCCTTCAGCAGATCATGGGCGGTCTCAACCATGCGGCGGAACAGCAGCTGCCGCTTATGGCTGCGACAGCAACCCTGAAGGCCTGTTGGTCAGAGCTCAGCGGCGCGACCGCCGGGGTGGGCTGGTCGTTCCCATCGACACACGTCAGCACAGATGGCTTGGCGCCGCAGGCTGATCGCTCGGGAACTGTGCGCCAAAAAGTCGATTTGCGAAGTTCCTGGCGCGAGAAGACCTGAAACGACGAGAGGCCGCCACCCCGAAGGATGACGGCCCACCCGGTTTTGGCCAGCTAGCGCTAGGGGCCGGCCGTCATGGACACATGAAATAGTAGTCGTAGTGCGTGTCGTCGTAGTTGGTCGTGTCGCCGAAATTCACGTCAGGGCTGTTGCAGAAGACCTGCGTGTTGCCGACGTTCTGACCGTTCCTCAGATAGGTGATGATCAGCCACGGCCGTTCGGCCGCTTCGGCTTGCGTGGGGGCCAATGTCGCTGCGCCGACGGCCGAAGACGTCAACATTGCAGCAGCAAGCGCTAGATGGGCAAGGCGTAGCGAGTTCTTCATCACATACTCCATTCCTTCCGAAGCGAAGGCGTCCTCATAGCGGCACCTCCGAGTTGTGCTGTCAACGTCATGATTCCCCTGTGAAGCTTACAATCGTGGTTTATGACACGCCTGTGAGTTGATTTCTTTCCGCTCGGACGCGCTCCTTGGCGTGCACGCAACCAGCGTGCACATGGGAGTAAACACGATGAAAATCCGCGTTAAAGCCATGCTTGTCGGCGCCGCTTTGGTCGCCGCCGCCGGCGTCACCTCGGCCGTCGCGCAAACGGATCTGACCGCCTACCACTACGTCTACTACGCCGACGCGGCGAAGACCGAATACCTCGGTGAAATCTCTGATCGAGGCTGCGGTCGCAGCGGCAGCTACAGCTATGTGCTGCGCGCGAATGTGCCCTCGCCCTACTTCGATGCAACGCCGATCTATGTGTGCGGCGGCAACGGGCCAACCCTGCCCGAAAACTGGTGAGTTCCGACCCGCCCTCGTGAGAGGGCGGGTCTGCGCTTGCTCAGGTTACGGGCGTCTCACTCTGGTCAGTGCGCAGACGCCCGGCGCCCGAACCGGATGACGGCCTTGATGAAAGATCGACGAAGGGCGGCTTTAATTGCCCGAAGAAGCCGGCGGTCGCGACTGTCTTGCGCGATCAACCTGGTCTTGATTGGCCTCGGTTAGCCGGGCCCATTCGCTGCGACGGAGGCAGCGACGATCACCTCGCCTTTGCATCCGGCTGGAGGTCCGCACGACTGCGGTGCGACAAACGAGAGGATCAGCCTCTTCGGCTGCTGCCGCCGATCCCGAGGCGGCGGGAGCCGGGGCGGGGGCTTGCACAGACGAGGGCGCGTCTTGAGCAATGGTCGGCGACGCGAACACTAGGGCACTCAAGATGGCGAATGCGGGCACAGCATACTTCATGAAAATCCTCCGGTGCGGAAATATGCCCGACGGGCGCCCGCCTGCAAGCCGAGGATGCCGGGCAGGATGACGAACTGCCGCGACTCCACAATCGCTGAACGCCGTGTCAGGTTTCGGGTCGGGAGGACTGAGCCATGGCGACACGGAAGACCCTCATAAAATCGCGCGCGGGCGTTCGCCTCCAGCGTATCGAGCATCTGGCCCGTCAGCAGGTCGTCCAGGCGTCTTGGCGGCTTTCAACACTGCGCCAGAACCAGCCGCGCTCATTCGCAGATGAGACTGCGGCTGAGGACGCCTTCGACATGGAGGTCATCGCCTCGCTGACTGACCCCATCATCATCGACATGCAGCGGCGCGGGTTGATCGACTGATGTGCAACCTCTATCGCCAGCGCTCCGGCCCGCAGGCCATCATGGACATGGCCGGCGCCATGCGGGCGACGGTCGGCAACCTCGCGCCAGGCGATATCTACCCGGACTATCCCGCGCCCATCGTCCGAAACGATGCGAACGGCGTGCGCGAACTGGCTCTGGCGCGCTGGGGCATGCCGTCGTCCAAGAAGATGATCTTCGACAATGCGACAAAGCGCGCCGACAAGCTGCGGACCAAGGGCGGCGAAGTGGACTTCCAGAAGGTTCTGGAGTTCGAACCCGACAGCGGCACGACCAACGTCCGCAACACCAGCTCCAGTCACTGGCGACCGCACCTGTCGCCGACGTCGCGCTGTCTGGTCCCGTTCACGGCTTTCAGCGAGCCGGGCCGGGACGCGGCCGGCAAATACCGACCCGTCTGGTTCAAGCTCGCCGTAGACGACCCCGAGCCGCTCGCCTTCTTCGCCGGCCTTCACCTCCAGGCCCACACCAGCGTGCGCAAGATCAAGACAGGCATGGAGACGATCGACGTCTTCGCCTTCCTGACGACCGAACCCAACGCCGAGGTCGGGGCGGTTCACCCCAAGGCCATGCCTGTGATCCTGACGCAGTCCGACGAGATAGAAGCCTGGATGACGGCGCCGTGGGAGATCGCCAGGGAACTGCAGCGAGCGCTGCCCAATGGTGCGCTAGGGGTGATTGATGCCTGATCCGAAACAAGACGGTCGCGACGACGATGAGGCGCACAACGCTCCTTATCGTCCAGAGGATTTCACCAAGCTCCAATACGTCCCGCCGACGCTTTTTCAGCGGACGGCAGCCAAGCTCAAGATCGTGGGCGTGTGCATAGGCATCACGATGCTCGTGGGGTTCTGCGGGCGTCTCTGGGGCGTGATCTGAAAGGACGAAGGCCCGCCTCCTGAAGAGAGCGGGCCCCAATATTTAAATCGTGACGACCGGACTTCAGCCGAGCAGTGAGGCGCATCGCTCGTACACTTGAGCGATGCATTGCTCGACCGCTGCCTCTTCCGGGGATCCTGGCGTCGGTAGGTTGCCGTTCGGATAACACGCGAAGGTCCCCTGTGCGATGCATCGGCGGTACGTCGGGTTCGTGCTTTGAGCCGTGGCGGCAGCAGTAACCCCGGTGGCGGCGAGGATGGCGGTGACGAACGCCAAACGGGTGACGGTATTGAACTTCATATCAGCCTCCAACGGGAGCAATTCTCCCAGTTAGCGATGCGGACATAGAAGGACGGGCGACGCAACCCGGAAGCGTCGCTAACGCACCTGATTGTGCGCAGCCTCAGCCGCCATTGGCGCGCCCTAACCGACCTGCCGACGACCTTGCTGCAGCCTCAACCACTCATCAATCAACCGCCGCTCCGCAATCAGCGTTTCGACGGCGAGGGCCCTTGCGGCGTCGCAGCTGACCACCTGGGCGCCGCGCTGCATATAGGTTGCGTCGAGATCAGCGGCCGTCGGATGATCCGGCAGCACAGCCAACGCGCAGGGCCGGATCGCCGCGTCAGGGAGCGCCAGGCGCGGCGGGGCAACCGGCCGGGGCGATGTCGCACAGGCGGCGGTCATGATCGCGAAGGCGAGCGGCACGATCGGCCGCGAGAGGATCGGTTGCATCAGGGGCGCTCCGGGCTTGAGTGATGGATTCGGCGGTGGCGGCTTCGACGCGCACGCGGATGTCGCCATAGGCTTCCGTGCGCCGGACCTGCTCGGCGTTGCCTTGGGCTTCCAGACCGCGCGCTGAGGCGTCGCTTTCCGCCCGATCGGTCCGCGCCTCGGCTCGATCCAGACGCGCCTCGGCCGACCACGGCAGCCAAGCCCAGAGATTGTTCCAGCCCCAGGCGATCAGGGCGATCGCCATCAACAGGGCGAAGCCGGCCATCAGCCAGCCCAGCGGCGTGAGGGTGCGGGTCATGCCTCATTCACCGTGACGGGCACGCCGGCGGCATTGAGGCGGATCACCTGAACCGCAGGGAGCGCGACGCCGGCCGGCCAGCGCATGCCGCCCTTGGCCAGCCGATCCTTGGCGATGCGGGTGATCGAGACGGCATTGCCCTGATTGCCGCCCAGGACGTAGAAGTGGGTCGCGTCCTCGCCGATATAGAAGCCGACGTGGCCACCGCCCGAGCGCGTGAAGACCAGGACACAGCCCAGACGCGGCCCGACCAGCTCACGGCCCCACATCCCCCAGGACGAGGCGCGAACGGCGATCGCCGGAGACGCCAGCCCGGCCGTCATCATGCACATGGCGACGAAGGTGCCGCACCACGCCGTCTCGTCATCGACGACCTTGATGCCCAGCACCTTGGCGCCGAGTTTCTGGATCCAGCCCATGATGACCGGGCTGTGCTTGGGTCCGACGATTTCACGCACGCCGATTTGCTGGCGGGCGAACGCCAGCCAGGCAGGCTCTTTCGAGGCCATGATAAGTCTCCAGTTGTTAAGGGTTGCGCGCGTAAGCTGCGCCGCATAGCGTGAGAGTTGAGCCTGGGGGCTCGCTCTAGCGGGGAGTTTCCAGGCCGGCGGTTCCGCAAATGCCCCGGCCTATCCATTGGGGGATGGATGGCGATGAATCAGAAGAACGTCGCGCCCATCCTCGTGACGATGCTTGCTTGGATTACTGGGCTGATCTTGGCGGGCGTGCCCCGGATCAGGTGACAGCGAGCGCCACAGTCAGCTAAGCCATAAACGTCGCGGCTCGTGCCCGAACTGCGTCAGGCGGCCCGGCTGGGCGAGGACATCAACGGCCGAGCCGCAAAGCCATTGGGGACGTGGAATGGATGACGGGACGCTGGAGCGGCGCGCCATGGGCGCGGAGCAGCTGATGACGGCGAAGATTACCGAGTTTGCAGCCCATCTGACGGCGGGCGATCGATCTGCCGCAGAGCGTGCCCGAACCGAGGCCATTGCCGCGTTGGAAGTCCACCTGGACCTGACCGATCAGCTGATCACGCAGACTTTCGCCTAAGTCGCCGAGGCGCCGTAGGACCGCTTTAAGCACTGATGCTTATGACTGAAACCGACCCAATGCGGACGTGTGAGCGGCTATCAAGCCGAAGCATCAGCGTTGCTGATCACAATGAGCCGGCCTTTTGCTTTCTAGCTTCTTCGCCCGTGAGAACACTCCCCCATAGAAAAGATACAGGAAATAAGCCGCCAGACCGGGCACCACAAAGATAGCCAAGACTTCGGACACGTCAGAAGGGATGCCGTAAAGCCACAGGCTCACGAGGACGAAGGATCCGTACAACGCCGCAAAGATAAGTCTGCGCTTTTTGGAAAACATAATGATCAAGTCCCTAGCTTCACCTTATCAGAGCAGCGGCGCATCCATGTTGCAATGAATGTCTGCTTTCCACCCTTCGCTGACATCCGCCGCGACCGCTTTCCGGCCAGCGGGCCCACGTCCGATTTCAACATTGGAGTCAAAGACCGCAATCGACCCGTTAGCGACTTTCAGCCTGTCCGCTTTCGGCGAGTAGTGTGGCGGCGTGGGAGTCCCAGAACGCCTCCATGAATGAACGAAACCATCCGCTGTCCATCCCCATCGACCGGCTTCCCTGACGGGGGGTGGCGAACACCAAGCCCCAAGGCGACAGGGGGCCGAACCCATGCTCGCAGTAGACGATCAGGGTATCTGACTGCGCTTCGTGGTCGAACACGACCCAACCCTCAAACTGCTGGCCGGGGGTTCCGTATTCCCAGTCGAGGGTGATCGGGCGCGGATCGACAAGCCCGTTAAGAACGGCGAGCTTAACGCTGTCGTCTGTGAGGACTGATAGCTCACCGGCTATCAGGCGAGCGAGACTGGCTGCGGATGTCGACATATTTGAAGTCTAACCCCGCAAGACGCCAATGTCGCCTTCCCACCCATATCGGAACTTCTGAAGGGCTGCTTGTGGCGAACCCGGTTCGTCAGTCGGTGGGCTTGGACGCGGCAAGATGACCGGGCGGCCGGCGCATCTCGTAATCTGCGTGTGCGTTCATGGAGACGAAGGAGCCGCCCCATGCCGCATTTTCTGACCCTCATCGTGGTCGCATTCATCGTCGTCGGCCTGCTCGCCATGGTCCTACGACCAGTCACGCCCAAGGCCCCGTTTGTGGACAAAGACCAGGACGGTGAGCCGGACGAACCGAACGGACCAGCCAGAGACCTCTGATCAGGCGGTCGCGCTATTGGTCAGGATGAAGCCGGCGACGCTGGCGATAACGGCAATGGCGCCGGTCAGCACCAGCAGACGCAGCCCGCGCTTTCCATCGCTCTCAGGCGGCGGGCCATCATCGGTCGAGGCGGGCGGAAGCATGAAGGCGGCGCGGCGGGACAGGCCGTCCATACCCAGGAGAACCAGGAGCTGAATGAACTGATGGCTCCAGGGCGGCGGCTCGCGCTCGCCCATGACGTGGTCCAGGTAGGCGAGGGCGGCGACAATGATCACTGTCCCGACCAACGGCAGGCCGATGCTCATGTGCTGCACCTGTAGCGCGCGGCCGGGGAACAGGACCATGCAGCCGTAGACGAACAGTATCGCAGCACCGATGAAGTGGACGCCGCGCCAGAGCATAGAGGCCGAGGCCTTCGTCTCGTAGGTCTTGCCGAGCAGCCGGCAGATTTCCAGCAGGCATGCGCCGGCCGAAACGAAGGTGATGCCCGTGTAGAGCACCATCAGCACGTGAGCGTTCATCGCTGAGGCTCCTGGTTGAAGACGGCCCGCACCACGCGGGTCAGGGTATCGAAAAGAGCTCGCGGGTCGTTGGCCACCATCCAACCCAGCGCCAGCGAGACGCCGCGCATGTCGAGGACAGGAACGACGGCGAGGATCACGCCGTGGGTCAGGGCTTCCGCCACGATAGGGCCAGCGACGATACCGAGGCCGAGATGAAGCCATGCCTTTCGCTGAGCGACTGGGTTGCCGGCCTTCGCGGAATAGGCCGTCACCAGCCCGACAGCCCCCGACAGCAAACCGCCGCACAGGCCCCAGAACGCGGGCAGTTCGCGTGGGTCGATCATCCGCCCCTCCGATAGTCAGGCCGTAGTGGAACAGCCGTTGGGCGGCTTGATGAGGTCAGGCCTCGGCTTCGGGCGCAGCGGGCGGGACAGCCGTTGCGGGCTGAAGCGCAGCAATCCGCGCCTGTGCATCCCGCTGGGCGCCCTCGAACGAGTTGAGAATGCGCTGAAGCATCTGCTTCGTGCCTTCCGACGCCTGCTGGCCAAGCGCGCGGGGCAGATCGTCGACGTTGGCGGCGACGGCTTCGGTTAAGGCGGACATGGCCGCCGCCATTGCATTGCCGTTCAACACTTCCAGCGCTCGGACGGCGCTAGGCAGGCGCGAGGCCTTGGCCTCCTCGGTCGCGGCGATCATCGCCGCCTGCGCCGCCGCCAGACGCTCGGCCTCTTCTGCGGCCCGTTCGGCATCGGTCTTGTCAGGTCCGGCCATGCCGTCCTCCTCTGGTTTGTGGATGGGATCAGGCCGCGCCGCTGGTGAAGACCACAGGCACGATCACTTGGCGGCGCTCACCGGACCCGGCGTCCGTCAGGGTGGCCTGGAACACGGTATCGGTGCGCTCTTGGGCGCTGACCGTCTTGGTGAAGGTTGTGGTGAGGGCTGTCGGCGCATCGATCACCGCCGTGCCGGCCGCCGTCACGCCGCCGATCAGCCGTTCCCATGTGACCGACACCGCCCCCTTGGCGTTCTGGTAAAGGATGGAGACAGCAGCCGAGGTCAGGCTTCCGGCGTTGGACCTGTGCGCCTCGATAGAACCCGGCGACGCATAGGCCGAGAAGGTTCGCGGGTTTAGCGTGTTGGTGAAGTTGTAGGGCGCGGTCGTCATGCGGCCGCTGTAGCCATTGTCCGGCGTCATGGCGCCAAGAGCGATGCCCGTCGGTCCCCACCATTCCCGAAGGTTGTTGAACGCCCCGAACGGCGCGCCCTCGGCACGGATGTACACCGTCGATCCGTCGATGGTCTGCCAGGTGTTGGTGGCGTCATCAAAGACCGTGTTGTCGCCAAGGTAGAGTTGCTCGGCGCTGAAGGCGAGGGCGCTGACGCCCAAGCCGGAATACGCCTCGATGATGGCCGGACGGCTTCCCGACGCTTCGACCTTGATCCGCCACAGGGCGATGTTCTGCTGGTTCTCCAGGTCGATGATGGCGAGGGACTGTTGGGTGCCGAACAGCCGATGCTCCAGGTCGATCACGTCGCCCCCGCGCGGATCGCAACTCCAGCACTTCCAGCGCCGACCGTCGCTGAAGATCGAGAACGGCGACTGTTTGCTGTTGGACCCGCAATCCTTGAACGGACAGACGCCGCGCCAGCCGCCCTTGGCCTTCTGCAGCTTCACGCGCCGATCGGCGACGTCCTCACAGCGGACGGCGTCGCGGGCCTGGTCAAAGAGGCGATCGTCGGTCATCCGCGAACCCCCAGCCTCTGGATGACCACGCGCCCTTCGGCGGTCAGCGTCCCGATCGGATGCGCGCCTTCCAGCCAGGCGTGGATCCAGAACTCTGTGTCCGGCCGATAATGTTTGTTCGCCACCGGCAGCGGGTTGCTCTTGTGCCAGCTGCAGACGACCGTCCGGTGATAGCGGGCCTTCAGGCGCGGCAGCAGCTCGGCCAGCTGGTCGTTGTGGCAGAAGACCGCGACCGAGCGGAACCGGGCCGGGCTGATGATGCTGTCGTCGAACCCCTGGTCCAGGCCCTTGGCCGCAATCTGGTCCATCGACGGGCGCGCCTTGCGGAACCGTCCACCGCCCGAGGTGGCGAACCGATAGGGCGGATCGAAGACGCCGGCGTCCTGCTCGCCCAGTGCCGGCAGGATCTCATAGCTGTCGCCCAGGTGCAGCGTCGCCGGGCCGATCACCTCGACCCTGATCACCCGTCGATATCCTTGCGGCCACGCGGTTGCCCGGCCTCGATGGCCGCTTCAGCTGCCTCGGCCGCCGTCGCCAGCTCGGCCTGCAGATCTCTGCGTCCGGCCGCTGTCTCTGCGCAGTATCGACGCGCCAGACGCACCAGGATCACGCACGGGTTTTCACGGGTGACGACGCCGGGGGCGCAGGCGTTCTTGGCCGCGTTTGTCACGCGCTGCAGGTCCGGCACAGCCGCCGTCGCCAAGCCTCGCGCCGCCTTGCCGGACGCCGCGATCAGGTCGCGCCAGCACGCGGCGTCTTCCGGCGTAAACCGATTGTCAGGCGCCTTCGCCAGTCGGCCGTAGCGGCTCATGGCTGGGCGCTTCCGCAACGATATCTCTGTTGCGTCGGTCCGAGACTCGGCCCCTCAGTGCCTGCTTTTGCGCAAGAGGAACGCGAACGATGATCAACTTCGACGTCATGAAGGCCTTGGAGGCTCTGCCGATCTGGAAGCGTGTTTCGGCGCTTCCAGATCGCGTCGATGCGCTTGAGCGTCGCCTTCGAGCCCTCGAAGCCAGTCGGGCCACCGTGCCAAGTTCGGGCGCGTGCCGCTTCTGTCACGGATCCCTGCGCGTCATCGACGAGCAGCCCCACCCCAGCCTCGGCGTGGTCGGCATGAAGGTTTTGACGCTTCAGTGCCAGAACCCGTCGTGCGGCAAGACCACGACGAAGAACGAGAAGGATTAGGCGGTAGCGCCCGACAAGCGATCCGCCACCGCCTGCGCCTGCTCCGGCGACAGGGCGATGCTGGCTCCGCCAATGTCCCCTCGATCCGCTGGCAGGATCGCCAATACGATCTCCGATCCGTTCCGCGTCAAGTGAACCTCCTGAACGCGTTGATTGATCGAAGTAGTTTCGGTCGTGGTGGTGATCGTCTCGCCGCAGGTGCGGCCGATGGTGGCTTGGGAAAACGGCACTGTCTTTCTCCAGGGTGAAGGTGTTCTGAGCTCGGGCTGCAACACCGCGCATGCGCCGGCGGAACGTCGCGCTCTTCATCAGGGCAGGCTGAAGCTTGCTCATCGCCCGGCCTCCGCCACGGCGTTGACGGCGTCGACCACGTCGCGCAGCTGCTCGATGGCGGCCTCCGCCTGGGCGATGATGGCCTGGGCCTCGCGCGGGCTGATCCGGCCGTCGCTGCGCGCCTCGCGCACATGGCGCTGCAGCAGGGCGACGACCTCGGTGGCCTCGCTGGCCTCGTCCATCAGGTCGCCGACCGCTGACCGCTCCGATGGCCGTTGTTCGGCCATGGCCGAGCTGACGATGTTCTGGCCGCAGTATTCTTCCAGCGCCATGACGATGTCGATCGGCGCGAAGTCCGGGGCGTTCGGCGTGCAGCAGCGCGAGAGCTGCGGCACGGAATAGCGCCGGGCCAGATCCTCGCAGGCCTGGCTGGCCTCTTTCAGCCCGCCGCATTCCTCGATCAGCTTGCCGAACTTCATTTTCAGCTGCAGCGGCCTCAAGCGCGGCGCTCCGTTCGCGAGATGTTCACGTTGGAATTCTCGGCGCCAGCCGTGGGGGTCGTCGTCATGGTTGGCGCAGTTTCGGAAAAGGTTTCCTGATGCGCACCCCAAGCTTCCATCGGCACGCCGAGAGCATCTCGGATATTCGCCCGATCAGGACGACGAGCAGAACGAGGATGGCGAGATGGCCCTGGCCGCCGCCGCCTATGCCGCGTCCGCCGCTGGCGATCCCGATTGCGCACTGTTCTGGCCGGGTGGCTGGGATCCGCACATGTTCAAGCCCGCCGGGGAAACCCGTGACCTGGTCCGCGCCGGCGCCCTGATCGTCGCCGAGCTGGAGCGTCGGGCGCGTCTCTTGGCCGATACGGCAGGCCGCGCATGAAAGGCCCCCTGATCGATCTGGAGTGTGCGGCGGAACATGCCGCCGCGCGTCAGGAACCCGCCCCGGGCGCCTACGCCCCGGGCGGCCGCTGGGAACGCATCCTGCGCGCCCTTCACCGGCGCGGCCCCCTGAAAGCGTCCGAGGTCTACGCCGCCACGCGAGGCGCCGACCATTCCAGCCGGATCGAACGCGCCAAGGTCTGGCGCGCCCTGGTCGGCCTCGAGGATCTGGGTTTCGTCCAGGCCGATCAGGGCCGCTTCGCCATCACCAGCCGGGGCGATCACGCCCTGCGCGACGGCGACGCCGTCTGACGTGGGCCAAGCCCTCTCCATTCTTCACCGCCTGGTTCTCAGGCTCATCCGCAGGGACAGACTTCTATGACCAAACTTCAAGCCGCCCCCGTCACTGATCTGGCGACCGACCCCGTCGACATCGCGATCGGCGCCCGGATCCGCACGCGGCGCGAGGCGCGCCGTATCACTCAGGCGCAGCTGGCCAGCGCCGCCGGCGTCACCTTCCAGCAGGTCCAGAAGTATGAGCGCGGCGTCAATCGCGTCTCGGCCGCGCGTCTGCTGCTGATCGCCGCCGCCCTGCGCACGACCGGTGCGGATCTCCTGGGCGAGCTCGAGGCCGGCGACCTCGATGCGCTGGCGCTGGCCCGCCCGGGCGCGTCTGACATGCTGGAGGCCTTCAACCGCATCGGTTCGGTTGACGCCCGCGACGCCGCCCTGACGGTGCTGCGCGCCATGGCGGCTCATTCGTCGCCGCGCGATCTTCGCGCCGCGTTCACCTCGCCTGACGCTATCCGTGCGGAAAATCGGGGAGCCGATCAAAGAGTGGGGGCCCACTGATGCGCCGGCCATGGATCGAGGGGGCCGCCTTGCTGGCGGCCCATGACCTCGCCGTTCCGCCGCCAAAGGGTGACGGCCGGGATCGGCGCGGCCGGGCCGCTCTCGCCGGCGACATCGACTACGCCCTTATTGGCGCGAACCCGCACGACAAGCCGATGGCCTTCCGAGATCTCGATCACCTAGCCCGCCACGTCCAGCGCGAGCGGGGAGAGCAGGGCCTAGAGCTGGCCGACATCGCAGACCTGGAGTGCAAGGGCGACCTGGTCGCCCGCCCGGGCGTCAGCATCTTCGCCACTGATCTGGATGGCCGCCGCGATCGCCTGATCGGTCACGCCTGGCTGAAGGGCAGGGGACTGGAGCACATGAAGGCCGCGCTGCGACGCAACCGCCTGGTCATCCTGGATGAAGCGGCATGAACCGACTTCGTGACCGCCGCGATCGCCGGATCCTGCGCGAGGCCGCACGCCGCCCCGTCTCGGCTGGCGAGGCCGAACGCATCGTGACCAAGGGTCTGTTCGGATCCTGCGACCCCGCCATCCACGGCCTGCGCACCCGCGCTGCCCTCACCCGCCTCGATCGCCAGGGCCTGCTCGCCCGCACGCCGGACGGCTGGACCGCCACCGATCAGGGCCGCGCCCTTCTCGCCAGCCCGGCCCAGGCGGCTGGGCGCCACTCCGCTCTTTAGAGGCCGCTGATGCCCGACGTCTTCGACCCGATCCCCGACCGCCATCCGCGCCTCGTCGCCTGGGCGGCCGCCATGCGCCGCGCCGGCTGGCCCCTGCGCGAAATCGCCCACCTGTTCAGCATCGATCGCGGCGAGCTGATCGAAGCCGGAGTAGAGCCGTGAATAAGATCAGGCAAAGCTTCTATGGCCGATCAGTGCGAGTTGCTTCAGTCAGCCGCCACGCCTGGCGCTCTGACGTATTCGGCGCTTCTGAGTCTTTCAGGCAAGGCCCGTCCCAAAGCCTCGATCAGTTCTCGTTCCGCCGTCCGCAAATCGGTGAGCCTCTTGGCAACCCGCTTGGTCGGCGTTTTCGGCGGAACCTCGGTTACGCAGCGTTCAACTATAACGGAAGCCTGCCTCGCGACCCGTCGGTAGTCTACCAGCGCCACGGCGGCGGCCGCTGGCCTGAGAGCGGTCAACGGTACGGTAGACAGGGATGTGACTTCCTCTCTCAAGATCAACGCATTGGCGGAAAACAGCAGCGCGGAATAAGTCTTCGTCTGACTGCGAACAGCTACGTGTTCGACGGTCTTATCGATCGAGCTAGCAACAGCCAGCACAGCGTCGGCGGTCGCTTTTGCCAGGTCGCGTTCGTCCGTGGTGCGCTTGTGTTGCTGCAGGAACCACGCGGACAGAATTGCTCCAGTGGTGATGACTATCTGAAATGCCGGCAGGAAAATTTTCAGGAAGGCTTCGCCGAGCCTGTCGTGGACCATGGCGAGAACGACTGTAAGCGCCACGCCCAGTGTGTAGATGGTGCAGAAGACTACAGGTCCGAGCGGTTGCTTCATATTGCGCATACCGCACAGGTTGCGAGCTCTGTCCATGGCTGATGGATCTGCGCACGCCGTGCGCCCGCGCCTGGACGGCGTGAAGGCGATCGGCGACTACATCGGCAAACCGGAGCGCTGGGTCTACCAGGCGCGCGAGCGCGGCTGGTCGGTGCCGATCCGCAAGCGCGACGGCCTGGGCTACTATGCCTTCCCCGACGAGCTGGACGCCTGGCTCAACGATCCCGAGACCCTTCCGCACCGGCCGGCCTGACCGATCCCGGCGCGGAAGGTGACGCCGCGCGCCTGACGTGTATCTATGCGGCCCGAAGAGGAGCCGCAGCGTGGCCAACATCCGCAAGATCTCACACCGTCCGCGCAAGGACGGCAGCGTCAAGACCAGCTGGCGCGCGACCTGGTCCGGCCCGGATGGATCGCGCCAGTCCAAGAACTTCGAACGCAAGGGCGAGGCCCAGGCCTGGCTGAACGAGGTCGGCGCCGGCCGCGTCGGCGGATCCTCGATCATGACGCTGACGGAACTGGCCGAGCAGCACATTCGCCACTTCGACGGCCTGGTGAAGATCGGCCAGCGCCAGGCCATCACGCGTGATGGCTATCAGTCCGTCCTGGACGTCCACCTTGCGCCGCACGCCCTCGGCCGCACACGCCTGTCGAACCTGCGCGCCCCTCAGATCCAAGGGCTGCTCGATGACGTCCTGGCCAGCTCCGGATCCGTCAACCTCGCCCGCCGCGTTCGCCGCAGTCTGGTGACCTGGTGCCGGTTCGGTATTCGCAAGGGCTGGCTGCTGACCAACCCGGCCGAGGCCTGCAAGGTCGAGGGCGGCAAGCGCGTCGAACGCGATCAAGACGAGGAGTTCGCCATTCCGGAAAAGGCCGTCCTCGGCCGACTGCTCGCCGCCGCCGGCGAAGGCGACGCACCCCTGCGCGACGCCGCCATCGTGCGCCTGCTGATGTTCGGCGGCCTGCGGATCTCCGAGGTTCTCGGCTTGGCCGACGACGCCGCCCAGGTGAAGCCCAAGGGCGGCAAGGTCCGGATTCGCGAGCGCCTCGATCGCCACTATCGCACCCTGGATCCGCCGAAGTCGAAGAAGGGCACGCGCGAGGTGCCGATCGGCGAAACGACGTCGCTGGCCATCCGCGCCTGGCGCCTTTCGCGTGGACCGGTCAGCCCCTTCGACCACGTCGACGGCCGCCGGCAGAAAGTCCGCGCCGCCGGCCGACTGTTCCCGCATCCGGAATCCGGACAAGGCGTCTGGAGCTACAACGAGTTCTTCCGCGAGTGCTGGCTGCCCATGCTGCGCCGCGCCGGCCTTGTCGACATGCTGCCGGACAGCAAGGGCAAGAACCGGCCGGTTCCGGCGTTCGGACCGCACACCTTGCGCCACGTGGCCGCCAGCCTCTGGATCGAACAGGACGTGAAGCCGAAGAAGCTGCAGGAGCTGCTTGGTCACGCCACCCTGCAGCTGACCATGGATCTTTACGGCCACCTCTGGACCGATCCCGCCGGCGACGACGCCATCGCCCAGGCCAGCGAACGCATGATCGCAGCAAGATCACTTCCCCAATGAAGGTGAATTCGTTAGGCCGAGCTATGAGCGAGCAAGTCACTACTCCCGGTCCGGAGATCGTTGGGATCAAAGCCGATGCGCGCCCATTTCTTCGTTGGGCCGGGTCGAAGCAGAGACTGCTGGGTCAAATTCTACCATTCATCCCGACAACCTACGGAAGGTATTACGAGCCATTTCTGGGCTCCGGAGCTTTGTTTCTAGCTCTTCAGCCAGATCGCGCATCATTATCTGACTTCAGCCCAGAAGTGGTAGGCGTGTGGAAAGCAGTTAGGGATAATGCCGACTATCTGGGCGCCTACTTACGTCCGCTGAAGCCTGATAAAGGCATATTCTATGACATTCGGGCCAACAGGGCGACCGATTATCCTGAAAGAGCGGCTGAGTTTCTCTATCTGAACAAGACCTGTTGGAATGGGCTCTACCGGGTAAATAAACGCGGGGAGTTCAACGTTCCCTACGGCGCACCCCAAAGCGATTTCATCTTTGATGAGGGAAACCTTCGTGCCTGCTCCACCCTTCTGAAACGTCGGGGTGTTACCATCACTCGCTGTGACTTCGGGAAAACTTTAAGCAGGCCTCGCGCGGGGGATCTTGTATTTCTAGATCCGCCCTACGTCACAAAGCACAATCTGAATGGCTTTAGGGATTACAACGAAAAGCTGTTCAGCTGGTCCGATCAGGAACGACTTGCTTTGACTGCCAAGCGACTAGCTGACCGTGGAGTGCACGTAATCATATCAAACGCAGACCACGCTGACGTCGTCGCGCTCTATGAAGGCTTTAGGCTAGTCCAGCTCGAAAGACCGTCCACTCTGGCATCTAATGCGTCGAAGCGAGGACGCGTTACAGAAGCGATGTTTGTTTCATTCTAACTAGGCAGCGTTATGTATTAGCTGACGCGGGAATGGGCTGATCCAGTTAGCGTGGTTTGCGTGCAAAATCGGCACTGAGTTATTGGGCGTCTTATGGCTTAAAACAATTGCCAAGCCACAGTCCTTGAACCCTCGCGGTTGGCTTTTAGAGGCTTTCTTGCCGTAGCGTTCGAGAACAACTTTTTCATCTGCCGAGAAGACTTCACAGGCGTCGGAGAACAGATTGTCCTTTTCTTGAAGCACCACAGGCGCCCGGACCTCGAGTTCGGTGTTGGTCTGGATCTGGGTTTGTGCCCGTGTGGTTGTTGCTGAGAGCGCTAAGTAGCACTTGGCCTCGGAAGCGACCAGCTCCTCGATATAGGGCCAGTAATCAACCATTTGCTGGCCGCTACCAGCGAAATCGTCGACGAATACGACGCTGTCAACGGCTTTCAAGGCGAGACCCGGCAACTCACGGGGCATGACGCAGAGACTTTGCCATCGATCTGCGGAAAGGCCGTTTGCCTCTCTGAACAAACGCAACATTGCCTGCCCGCTCTCGCCGGCATCTCCCATCCCGACGAAAAACCAGCGACCAATCCGCGCATTGGGCTGTTTGCTCCAGCCAGGTAGACTTTCTAACGTGCCCTTGTAGCCTTGGAGGATGTCATCCTCACTAAGAAGAATGACGTTGTCCAAGACGCGATGTGCGATGGACTGATGTTCTTCTTCAAATTGGCGAAGCCACGCGATCAAGCATTCCCTTGTGGGATGTCGACGATACGGACGGAAACGTGCTTCCCAAGCGCTTAGCTGCTCATCAGTGGCCGGCAACGGTAGGCCAACTTCAATATTGACGGAACTCATACTGGGCGTCGCTCTGCGGAAAGAAGTTTCTCCTTCAACGCTAGAAGAAAATCTTCCATCTCACGCCACAGATTATCCTCGGCAGCAAATTCATCCACGTCGAGAGCCATTAAGTCGCCACGCAATCGCACAATTGATCTTATCAATCCGTCAGCCGTGCTGTGGATGCGTGCTTCGTCAACTTCTAGATCGGCTATAGTGACGTGGTCCGAGTACACTAAATCTCGCAGACGATTGAGCGTATCATCTTCGCGGTCTGCTTTCCGCGCAGCAGTGAGGTAAGCTTTGATCTTCCGAAAATCTGTCACGGCTTTGAACCCTGACAGCTTTTCCTCATGCTTACGAATAAAGGACTCGATCATATCGACGCGATTGAACCAGTCCGCTTTCACCACAGAGCGGTCAGTGACGATCGGATACATCTCGATGAACAGATCTGCCTGGAGCCGCCTGCCGGGGTCAGGATGCAGCATCTTGTCGTGATATTTTGGCTCGAACGTGAGCAGCTTTTTGCACCGCGTCACAACGGCTGTATCTAGGCCGGTTAACGATGCCAGGACACTCTCGCGCTTCTCGTCGAGGTGATCCATCAAGACGCCAAGCTTGAGCGCCGTCGGCATCAGTTCCCAATCTTTGCGCAGCTTGTGTATCTGGAACATCGTGACGATGTTCTCGGTCAAAGAGGGCTCTGGAACCTCATTGATAGGCACTTCGGGCATCCCCAGCGCCGTGGCGCACGTCCAACGGCGCTGCCCATCTAAAATAGTAAACTTCTCTGAACCCTCAGCGCGATACACGGTTAGGGGCACCAGGATTCCAACGCGTTGGATCGACTCCTTCAGCGTAAGCATTGGGTCAGCGTCGAATAGCATCCGAGGGTTATGCGGATTGGGTCGAAGACGATTTGTCTCGACCGTCTGTGGTTTTGGCCGCGGCTGGGCCGCTGCAGTCGCAATGCTCATAGAGCCTCCCCGAACACGCCAATGATAGGTTGCGGCTCCGCGCGCACAAGTATTTTCTGGCCCTAGCGCTTTGATTTGCTGCTTGGTTCTTAGCTCGTGAGAACCGAATCGGAACATCGCGGCGCTGGCGCGGCGCCCGGAGCATGGCGGAAACCTGAGAAAGTGGGAGAAAGTTGAATGAATTCAACGAAGGACCCAAAACGCAGAAGGCCCCGATTTTTGTCGGGGCCTTTTAGCTAAGTCGTTGACTTAAAAGGTGGTGCGGGCGGCCGGGGTCGAACCGGCACTCCTTTCGGAACTGGATTTTGAGTCCAGCGCGTCTACCAATTCCACCACGCCCGCAGCGGAAGGACCGCCTCATGCCACAGAGGCGAAGGCCGCGTCCAGCCCGAAGCGTTAGGCCGCGACCTCCACATGACTGTCCGTGCCGCCGGACTGGATGCGGCGGGCGCGGATGTACATTTCGACGCGCTGCATGACGATCAGCCCCATGGCGAAGACCAGGAAGGCGTCGGTTACGGCCATGGCGTTCAGATGCCAGGCGGCGGCGTGGCTTTCGATCAGGTCGCGCAGCAGAGACCGGCCGGCGAGCAGCACGACCAGCAGGATCAGGCCCAGCGGCGAGGCCTGGGCCATCAGCGAACCGTCCGGCTCCTTTTCGATGGTGACGGTCTTGCCGCGATACCAGCCGGCGATCCCGCCCAAGACGCCGCCAATGGCCAGCACCGCCCAGGCGTCGGGGCCGAACGGGGCGTGGGCCATGTGGGGGTTCTGAGCCGTCCCCCATAGGCCGAGGCCGATCAGCGGCAGGACGATGGTCGGCATGACCCACAGAAGTTGCGGCTTCAGCACGCGCTTCCTGCGGTTCTTCAGCAGCACCACCACCAGCATGATCGGGATCATGAGCAGCGGGATCAGTTTTTCAGGCGGCACGTCGTCTCTCCCCAAAGACAGGATGCGGCCTCCCCCGAGGCCGCTGTCAGCACCCTAGCGGCGTCAATCCGCGCTGGATAGCGGCGCTACGGTCTGTTCGATGGCGCCGAAGATCGAATGATGACGCTCGTCCAGCATCTCGATCCGCACCGTGTCGCCGTGCTTGAGGAAGGGCGTCTCGGCGGCGCCGCGCAGGATCGTCTCGACGGTGCGGACCTCGGCGATGCAGCTATAGCCCAGGCCGCCTTCGGACACCGGCTTGCCGGGGCCGCCGTCGGCGTCCTTGTTGGACACCGTGCCCGAACCGATGATGGTCCCGGCGCCCAGCGACCGGGTCTTGGCCAGATGCGCGATCAGGGTTCCGAAGTCGAAGGTCATGTCCACGCCGGCGTCGGCCTTGCCGAAGTCCTGACCGTTCAGTTGGACGTTCAGCGCGCCGTGCAGCTTGCCGTCCTTCCAGCGGTCGCCGAGCGCCTCGGGCGTGACCAAAACGGGCGACAGGGTGCTGGCGGGCTTGGACTGGACGAAGCCGAACCCCTTGGCCAGTTCGGCGGGGATCAGGTTCCTGAGAGACACGTCGTTGACCAGTCCGACCAGACGGATGGCGGCCAGCGCTTCCTCGCGCGTCGCGCCCTGAGGCACGTCGCCGACGACCACGACGATCTCGGCCTCCAGGTCGCAGCCCCAGGCCTCGTCGGCCAGCGGGATGGCGTCGCGCGGCGACAGGAAGCTGTCGGAACCGCCCTGATACATCAGCGGGTCGGTCCAGAAGGTCTCGGGCATTTCGGCCCCGCGCGCCTTACGCACCAGTTCGACGTGGTTCACGTATGCCGAGCCGTCGACCCACTGATAGGCGCGGGGCAGCGGCGAAGCGGCGTCGCGTTCGTGGAAGCGACCGCGCGGCACGCCCTCGTGCTCCAGACTTTCGGCCAGGGCCTCAAGCCGCGGACCGCAACGGTCCCAGTCGTCCAATGCCGCCTGCAGCGTCGGGGCGATCAGGAATGCGTCGGTGAACCAGTTCAGGTCCTGGGAGACGACCACGAGGCGGCCGTCGCGGCCGTGCTTGAGCGAGGCGAGTTTCATGGACAAAGGCCTAGACCGAATTCACGAGGTTGGAAACCGAGCGCTCATCCCTTTGGCGTCAGCAGGGCGCGGGCCTCTGCCCCGGTTCGGGCGGCCGCGTCGCGGACCTCGACCTCGACGATGACGCCGCCCTCGGGTTCGACCGCCCACAAATAGCGGCGCTCGACCTCGACCGTGCGGCCCGACGGCGCAAAGCCCTCGTAGCTGTCGCCCCAGGGGGTGATCTTCTTCACCTCCACGAAGGCCATGGCGCAGGCGGCGTCCAGCTCCTCTTGGGCCATCACTGTCAGTTCATCGTCGGATACAGGCATGGGCTCGGTCTGGAAAAAGAGAGTCTGAAACGTCTGAATAGTCTGAAATTTGCTTTCGTCATCCTCCGACAAGCCGCGCCAGCGGCGCAGATCGGGGGACCCAGCGGCGCGCGATAGCGCGAACCTGTCGCAGCTATGACCGTCAGACATCGCGAGGCGGATGGATTTCGCCTTCGGCGCCGCTGGGCCCCCCGGTTCCGCTGCGCGGCCCGGAGGATGACGAAAGAAGAGAGCGGCTCAGGGTTGTTCATCGGCATAGATGGCGACGCGGGCGGGCCTGTCGGAAGATGCCGCGCCGCGATACATGCCCGATGTCGTCATGGCGAAGTAAGGATAGCCTCCTGTCGGCATGACGATCACGCCGCCGAGCCCGCCAAGGGCCTTAGCCTCGGCAAGCTCGGCTTTCGCCGCCGCGATGTGCGCGGGCGCAATGTGAGCCAAACACATCTGGTCGGGAGGGAAGTCTCGACAAGCTGCCTCAGAGCCAGTGCGTTCTCGCTCAAATCGCTCATCGTCGCTCAGACTCCGCCAGACACCGATGCGCGCGCAGATGTCGCGGGCGACGGTGGCGCGGATGAAATATTCGCCGTCGCCGGTCGCGGACACGGCGCAGCCGTCGGCGTTGGAGGCGTAGGTGCCTGCGCCGATGACCGGCACGTCGCCGACCCGTCCCCAGCGTTTGGCGGTCATGCCGCCGGTCGAGGTGGCGGCGGCGAGGCGTCCCTGGCTGTCCAGGGCCACTGCGCCGACCGTGCCGAACTTCTTTTCGTTCAAGGGCGGGGCGATTTCAGCCTGTGCGCCTAGAGCCGTTGGGGAGAGGGGCGCGCTGGCGGGGCGTTCGGGGACGGGCTGTCCGGCCTCGGTCAGGGCCTTGACCAGTCCCTGCCACCGGCGCTCGGTGAAGAAGAAGGCCGGATCGACCTGCTCCAGCCCGACCGAGGCGGCGAAGGCGTCGGCGCCGGGGCCGATCAGCATGACGTGGGGCGATCGCTCCATCACTGCGCGAGCGGCGGCGACGGGGTGACGCGTGGTGGTCAGGCCGGCGACGGAACCGGCGGTCAGGTCCGATCCGTCCATGACGGCGGCGTCCAACTCGTTACGGCCGGCGGCGGTGAAGACCGCCCCGCGCCCGGCGTTGAACAGGGGATCATCCTCCATGACCTGAACGGCGGCCTGGACCGCATCCAGCGCCGAGCCGCCGCTTTTCAGCACGGCCGAACCGGCGTCCAGCGCGCCTTGCAGCGCCGCGCGATAGGCCGCGTCCTGCTCGGGCGTCAGGCTGGCCCGCTCGATCACGCCGGCCCCGCCGTGGATCGCCAGCGACCATTGCGGCGCGGCGTCCTCTGCGTACGCCGAGGAAAAACACAGTGCAAAGAGGGCAATTAGTCCCGAACAGGCGATACGCATCATGGAATTCCTCCCGGCGCCGGATCAGGACGCACCCCGTCGGCAGGACGTCGGCACCCGCCACTGTAACCCATCACGGGGTCGTGTCAGGCTGATCGATCAAAGAAAAACGAAGCTCATAACTAAGTCGGGCGAATCTCGGCGGTCCTGTGTGCGAAATCGCGCAGATCGAACTTGTTCAGTAGCGTACAGGTAGCTGTTTCCATTGAAAAACATTCGGCATGGCGCCTTTTTGCGCGTCGCGCATTGTGGGCGCATGACTGCATCAATCGCCTTTGTCGGAGCGGGGCCAACCACTCTCTACGCGCTTCACGCCCTGCTGTCCCAAGGCGACCTGTCGGCGCGCATCACCGTGATCGAGGCGGGCGGGTCTGCGGGATCGGGCAGCCCCTACAGCGCCGAGTGGAACGACCGGGCCATGCTGTCGAACATCGCCAGCGTGGAGATCCCGCCGGTCACGCAAACCCTGGCGGACTGGCTGGCTGAACGGACCTCGGCGGAGGTGCGCGCGCTGGACGTCGACCCTGCCGCGCTGGACGAGCGTAGTTTCGTGCCGCGTCTCGCTTTGGGGCGCTATTTCGAGGACCAGTTCAGAGCCCTTGTGGAACGGGCGAGGGCCGGTGGCGTCTCGATCCAGGTGATGACCGACTGTCGCGTCGTCGACGCCGCGAACACGCCGGACGGCATCGAACTGACCTATGTCTCGCCGCCATCCCTTCGCGCGAGCAAGGCGGTCTTCGATCATGTGGTCCTCGCCACGGGTCACCAATGGCCGTCACGACAGCAGGGCCGTCCGGGCTATTACCTCAGTCCGTGGCCGGCCTCGGCGCTGTCCAAGATCCCCGCGACGGACATCGGGATACGCGGCTCGTCCTTGACGGCGATCGATGCGGCGGTCGCGCTCGCGGGTTCACACGGCGCCTTCGTCCGTCAAGGCGAGCGACTAGTGTACGAACCCGCCCCGGCCACCGAAGCGTTTCGCCTGACCATGATGTCGCGCAAGGGCATCCTGCCGGAAGCGGACTTCTATTTTCCGCTGCCCCACGCCCCGCTGGACATCTGCACGCCGGAGGCGGTTGCCGCCCTGATCGTGCAGGAGACAGGTGGTCTTCTGGACGCGGTGTTCGACCTCTTTCGGCGCGAGCTGATCCAAGCCGATCCGATCTACGCCGCAGAAACGGGGTTGGGAGAAGCGACTCTGGAAACGTTCGCCCAGGCCTATTTCGCCCGACGTGCGGCGAGCGATCCGTTCGTCTGGGCCGCGGCGAACCTGGAAGAAGCGCGGGCCAATCACACCGCCAGGGTCACGGTGGCGTGGCGCGACGCCATCCTTCGCATGCATGAAGTCGTCGCCGCGATCGTGCCGCATCTGGACGCCGCGCAGTTCGAGCGCTTCAGCCGGGTGTTCAAACCGATCTTCGTCGACGTCTACGCCGGCGTGCCCCATGAATCGATCGAGCGGATGTTGGCCTTGCACGAGGCCGGCAAGCTGGAGGTTCTGGCGCTCGGCGAGGACCACGCGGTCGATACGCAAAGTCCGGAACGGGGGGCCGACGTGACGATCGCCGGACGGACAAGACATTTTCCGATATTCATCGAGGCGACCGGCCAGCAGGCCTTGGCCGCGATCCAGTTTCCGTTCCTGTCGCTGCTGGAACAGGGCATCGTTCGCGACGAGGTCGCCAATGACGCGCCCGACGTGGTGCGCGGCATTGCTGTCGATGAGCTGTTTCGACCCGTCGATGCACCCCTGCCGCCGGACCGGCTGTTTTGTCTGACGCTGCCGTTCCTGATGGGCCGCCACCCCTTTGCGCAGGGCATCACCAGTTCCTTTGAAATGGGAGGGATCGTCGGGCGCAGGCTGGCGTTGGTGGTCAAAGGCGAGGAGAACCCGACCCATCCCGCCGCCTCGGCGGCCTGAAGCGAGACCTGATGAAGCTGTTTGCGATCTACATCGGCGGCGAGCACCCCGGTGCCAATATCGAAGTGCATGATATGCGCTTCATCGCCGCGCCCTCGATCGAGGCCACCTACGACGCTCTGCGTGAACAGTGGTGGGGCAAGACGGGCAGTCTGCACATCGATTGCTGGTCGGAGATTTCACACGCGGACGGCTATGACGTCAGCCTGCGTCCCGAGCCCTACACCGGCCAGGAGAAGCTCTATTATGTGAACCTGGGCGGCTATGACGGGGTGGCCTTCGCCGAGCAGCACCGGAACGTCTTCGTCGTCGCTGACACGCTTCAGGCCGCCAAGTCGCGCGCCATCAAGCTGGCCTCAGGCTGGAGCGACGCCCACCGCGACGAGATGTATGAGGCCGAACAAGCCTTCGCACTCCAGGACGCCGCCCAGACCCAGCGGATGCATATCCACCTGACGCCCCGCCCGATGTCCGGCGACCCGAGCTTCACCTGCCGCTACATGCCGCTTCGCTGATGCAAGGGGCCGCCCTCACCCCCTGTGGTGCAGCCGCTTCCACACCTGATAGCCGATGATGGGGGCGAAGCCGCAGAGGAGGGCGGCGATCAGGACCATCCAGAAGCCGCCGCCCAGCCAGTATTCGCCGGCCAAAGCACCGGCGCCGGCCGCCAGGACCGGGCCGAGCCAGGGCAGCCAGGTCGGCGGCCGCATCGTCATTCAGGCGTCGACCTTGATGACGCCGCGACGGATCTGGTCCAGCTCGATGGAGTCGAACAGGGCCTGGAAGTTGCCGTTGCCGAAGCCTTCGTTGCCCTTGCGCTGAATGATCTCAAAGAAGATCGGGCCGAAGGTGTCCTGGGTGAAGATCTGCAACAGCAGGCCTTCCTCGTCCGAACCGTCGATCAGGATGCGGTTCTTGCGCATCCGCTCCACGTCCTCGCCGTGGTTGGGCAGGCGTTTGTCGATCAGTTCGAAATAGGTCTCGATCGTGTCCTGGAAGGCGACGCCGCGTTCCTTCATCGCCTCGACCGTCTCGAAGATGTTCTCGGTCGTCAGGGCGATGTGCTGGATGCCTTCGCCGTTGTAGCGACGGATGAACTCCTCGATCTGGGAGTTTTCGTCCTGGCTTTCGTTCAGCGGGATGCGGATGGCGCGGTCGGGCGCGATCATGGCCTGGGAGAACAGGCCCGTCGCCTTGCCCTTGATGTCGAAATACTTCTGCTCTTCGAAGTTGAAGATCGAGTTGTAGAAGCCCGACCAAGTGCGCATCTGGCCGCGCCGGACGTTGTGGGTCAGGTGGTCCAGGATCTCCAGGCCCATCGAGTTCTTGCGCTCGGCTTCTTCCCAGCCCTCGATCTCGTCCCAGGCGTCATAGAGCGAGCCGGCGTCGCCGTACTGATCGATGACATACAGCAGCGAGCCGCCGATGCCTTGCAGGATGTAGGGATAGTCGTCGCCCAGCGCGCCGCCGGCGGCGTCCGTTGCGGCAACGGCGCCGCGGGCCAGGGCGCCCTCATAGGCGGCCTTGGCGTCGGTGGTGCGGAAGGCCATGCCGTTGGCGGACGGGCCGTGATCCTTGGCGAAGTCGGCGGCCTGACCCTTGGGCGAGCGTTGCACCAGGAAGCTGATATCGCCCTGCTTCAGGCGCACCACGTCGGTCTTGGGGTTTACGTGCGTCTGGGTGAAGCCCATCAGCTCCAGGCGCGAAATCATCGCCTCGGGCTCGGGGCCGGTGAATTCGACGAACTCGAAACCATCGACGCCGAGGGGGTTTTCGAGGTCGATCTGTTCCGCCGTGGCCTGATCTTGGGCCTGGGTCATGTCGTTCATGGCGCGTCTCCCGCGTGATCTTGAGGGCGGTCTGGCCGCCGATTGGCGCGGAACCTAGTCACAGAAGACGACGGAGCCAAGACGAAGCCACGGGGTCGTGATGACGGACGACCCGTAAGCCCCGTCTGTCGTCTTTATGCGATCAGCGCAGGACGGCTTCGGGATCGACCAGCCGGACGTCGTGCATCTGGTCCAGATAGGCCTCGTAGTAGCCCTTGTGCGAGGCGCCGACGATGGTCAGCATCCGAGTGCCCGGATAGAGGCCCAGGACATCGCGCATATTGGCGACCATTCGCAGATTGCGCGTCTCCCAATAGCCAAGGTAGCGCCGGCCGAAGGCCTGCGGCGACGGCTCGACCAGATTTGCGCCGAAATCGGACTGATAGGCCATGGCCGGGACGGTCGGCGCATTGTAGGCGCGGTACATCTGAAGAAGGCCGCCCGGCTGATCCAGGGCGGCGCTCAGACGTTCGTCTTGCGCCCGACGGGCCGTGCTGGCGGGATTGTCCCAGGCGGCCATGACGGCGTCCTGTGATGCCTTCTTCTCCACAGGGTCGGCGGGGTCGGGCGAATCGGCGGAGTGGTCGTCGACGCTCCATAGCCGTTCCAGTCCCAGGCGCGCGGCGAGGGGGGCGGAGATCAGGAAGGTCTCGTTGGCCTGTTCCTCGATCTGGTTCAGCACGCCGACCAAGGCGTCGTTCAGGCCGTCCCCGGCGATGCGATCCTGGGCGGGCAGGCGAAGCCATTGAACCAGGGCCGATCCCCGCTCGCCGGCCGCCAGGAAGACCGCCGCCAGATGACGCCGCTGGGCCGCCGTGGGCTGGGCGGGCCATTCGGCCAGCAGCCGCTCGGCCTCGGCGTTGGCGGCGGGTACGTCCAGACCGGTGGCCAGGGCGGCGGGGGCGGGATCCCAGCAATAGTTGTCGACCGTCTCGGCATAGCGCGACGGATAGCGACGCAGGCTGTCGCATTGCAGGCCCGACAGGTCCTCGGTGGCGATGGCGGTCGGCTTCCAGCCCGCCAACCGATCCAGCAGCGGCGCGAGGCTCTTGGCCTTGAAGCCGTCGCCCAGGTTCGACAGGTGCGGCGTGCCCAGGACCAGCACCTCGTTCAGCGCCCCGGCGGGCGGTCCCTTCAGCTGATCGGGATGGAAAGGCTGGCGGTAGTCCTGCGCGGCTGCTGGCAGGGCGACGGCCAGCAGCGCACCGACGGCGACGAACAGGATGCGGGAGGAACGAAGAGGCAAGGCCATGACACGCCGTGAAAGGAATTTGAGAAGGATCGACCGTCGGTCGGTCACGCCACCTTCCACGGATCACCGCCCGGGCGCCCGTTAATTCTTGGACATCTAAGGCTACGCTTGCAGCGCTGGAACCGATGTCGGCGTCAGCCCGGCAGCCAGCGGGTCGCCCATTCGGCGCCCATCAGAAGGCCGGTCCCGAGCGCGCCCAGGATGGTCAACCAGACAGTGGTGACGGCGCAGCCGGCGAGGACGAACAGGCCGTCGCGCTGGATCAGGCCGACCGACAGCAGGGCCAGGGCGATGGACGGGATGGTGTTGGTCAGCGGCATGACGATGGTGACGGTCGCCAGGATCATGAAGACGGCGGCAAGCTTCTCGCCCGGTCCATCGGCGAAGCGGCGCAGGCGGGGGCGCGACAGCCGGTCGATCCAGCCCAGTTTGGTCTCGGCGAAATCGGCCATGGCCTTCAGCCACGATCCCTTGCACTGCAGGTTCAGGAACCAGCGCGGCAGCCAAGGCTCCTCACGCCCGACCAGCATCTGGCCGGCCAGCAGGATGACGATCAGCCCGACCACCTGCGGCACGCCGTAAAGGCCCGGCACCAGACAAGGGATGGAGAGCAGAAGGATCAACAGGCCGTAGGCGCGCTCGTCCAGCCGGTCGCGGATTTCATGCAGGGTCAGCCCGGCGTCGCCGCCGTCGTCGGCCAGCCGCCGCAGCAGCCGGGTGACATTATGGCTGACGTCGTCCTGCTGGACCGTGGAGCGGGAAGAGGCGGGGGTCGTCATTCAGGCGCTCTAGCAGGTGGACGTGACGGCCGAGGATGACGCAACGCCGCAGGGGTGCTAACGCGCCGTACCGCCTTAAGGATCGCCATGCTGCGCAAACTCTATGACCGCGTCTTCGACCTGGCGCGCAGCCGCCATGCGACAAAGGTCCTGGCGGTCGTCTCCTTCGCCGAGAGTTCGTTCTTTCCGATACCGCCCGACGTGATGCTGGCGCCCATGATCCTGGCGCGGCCGCAGAAGGCGTATTTCTACGCCGCCGTCTGCACCGTGGCGTCGGTGCTGGGCGGGATTCTCGGCTATGCGATCGGCTATTTTCTGACCGATCTGGGCCTGGCGATCATGCGGGTGCTGGGCCATTCGCACGGGCTGGAGCAGTTTCGCGCCTGGTTCGATCAGTGGGGCCTGTGGGTCATTCTGATCAAGGGGCTGACGCCCATTCCCTACAAGCTGGTGACCATCGCCTCGGGCCTCGCGGCGTTCAGCTTTCCGGTCTTCATGGCCGCGTCGGTCGTGACGCGGGGCGGACGGTTCTTTCTGGAAGCGTGGATCCTGAAACGCTGGGGGCCGGCCATGCTGGCGCAGGTCGAACAGCGGCTGGCGATGTGGAGCGTGATCGGATTGGTCGCGCTGGTCGCGCTGATCGTCGTCCTGAAGCTTCTGTAAGTCGACGGCGCGTTCGGGGCGGGGTAAGACCGTTTCAAGATGATCGATGTCTATCGCCTTCTGACCCGTTGGTGGACCGCCTTCGCCCTGGCCGCGTCGCTGGCCATGCTGGGCGCGGCCCACGCGTTCGAACGGTTCGGCGGCCTTGCGCCCTGTAACCTGTGTCTGAAGCAGCGCGAGGTCTATTGGGGGGCGGTGGTCGTCGCGGTGCTGGCCACAGGCTGGACCCTTTTTAGCGGCGGGCGCCGGGGCACGCCGCGCATCGCCGCCTTCCTGCTGGCGGCCGTGTTCGCCACAGGCGCCATCACGGCCATCTTCCACATGGGCGGCGAATACAAATGGTGGGCCTTGCCTGCGACCTGTTCGTCCGTCGGCGGCTCGGTCGATATGGACAGCCTGACGGCGCTAGCCATGGGCACGGGGCCGGTGACCAAGGTGATCGGCTGCGGCGATGTGGCCTGGAGTTGGCTGGGTCTGTCGATGGCAGGATGGAACGCGATCATCGCCTCGGCGCTTGCGGTGTTCAGCCTGTTGGCGGCGAAACGTCCCAAGGACGCCCGTGCGCCCCGGATCGAAAAGGCCTGATGCGATGAGCCATTCCATTCCTCTCCCTCGTCCTGGCCAAGGCGCCGAAAAGGCGCGGATGGACGAAATCCTGCGCGTCGACCACGCCGGGGAATATGCGGCCGTCTTGATCTATCGCGCCCAGAAGGCGGTGTTCGAAGGGCGCAAGGAGCGTGACGGCATCGCCCACGACCTGGCGGAGATGCAGGACCAGGAGGCGGTGCATCTGGCGCGCTTCGAACGGCTGCTGAACGAGCGGCGGGTGCGACCCACGGTCATGACGCCCGTGTGGCGCATCGCCGCCTCGGCCCTGGGCGCCGGCACGGCCCTGATGGGTGAAAAGGCGGCGCACGCCTGCACCGAGGCGGTCGAGAGCGTGATCGAGAAACACTATGCCGACCAGATCGCCGAGATCGGCGATCGCGACCCGGCTCTTGCCGCTGAGTTGAAGCAGTTCCGCGATGAGGAACTGGCCCACCACGACCACGCCATCGAACACGGCAGCCGCGAAGCGCCGGCCTATCGCCTGCTGTCCGGCGTGATCAAGGTGGGCTGCAAGGCGGCGATCAAGATCAGCGAGCGGGTCTGACCCATCTCCTCCCTGCGGAGCGGGGAGGGGGACCGCGAAGCGGTGGAGGGGCTATTGAAGTCCATAGACGTTTGCGATGCGGCGAAGAGCCCCTCCGTCTCTCCGCTTCGCTACGAGCCACCTCCCCATGAAATGGGGAGGAGACAATTGGTTTCTCTCAATAGATCTCGAACAGCCCGGCCGCCCCCATGCCGCCGCCGATGCACATGGTGACGACGCCGTATTTGGCGCCGCGACGCTTGCCTTCAATCAGGACATGGCCGGTCATGCGGGCACCGGACATGCCGTAGGGGTGGCCGATGGAGATGGCGCCGCCCGAGACGTTCAGGCGGTCGTCGGGAATGCCCAGCGTGTCTTGGCAATACAGAACCTGGGCCGCGAAGGCCTCGTTGAGTTCCCAGATGCCGATGTCGTCCATCGTCAGGCCGTGGCGCTTCAGCAGTTTGGGCACAGCATAAACCGGGCCGATGCCCATTTCGTCCGGCTCGCAGCCGGCGACCGCCATGCCGCGATAGGCGCCGAGCGGTTGCAGATTGCGCTTCACCGCCTCGCCGGCCTCCATGACGACGCAGGCCGAGGCACCGTCCGACAGTTGCGAGGCGTTGCCGGCGGTGATGAACTCGCCCGTCTGGATCTCCTCGCCGCCGCCGAAGACCGGCTTCAAAGCCTTCAGCCCTTCCAGCGTCGTGTCGGGACGGTTGCCCTCGTCCTTGGAGAGTGTGACCTCTTTCGATGAGGTCTGGCCGGTGGCCTTGTCCATGACCAGCATGGTGGTGGTCATGGGCACGATCTCGGCGTCAAACCGACCGGCGTCCTGGGCGGCGGCGGTGCGCTGCTGGGATTTCAGCGCATATTCGTCCTGGCGGTCGCGGCTGACGCCGTAGCGGCGCGACACAACCTCGGCCGTCTCCAGCATCGACATATAGATGTGGGGCGACAGCTTCAGCAGCGCCTCGTCCTTCATCCGGTACAGGTTCATATTCTGGTTCTGCACCAGGGAGATGCTTTCCAGCCCGCCGCCGACCGCCATCTTCTGCTGATCGAAGACGACCTGTTTCGCCGCCGTGGCGATGCCCATCAGGCCCGAGGCGCACTGACGATCCAGGCTCATGCCCGGAACGGAAGAGGGCAGGCCGGCGGCGAGCGCGATCTGGCGCGCGACGTTTGTGCCGGTCGAACCCTGCTGCAGGGCCGCGCCCATGATGACGTCCTCGATCTCTGCCGGATCGATGCCTGCGCGCTGGACCGCATGTTTCACCGCATGGGCCCCCAGCTGCTGCGCCTGGGTGTCGTTGAAGGCCCCGCGATAGGCCCGGCCGATGGGCGTGCGGACGGTGGAGACGATGACGGCTTCGCGCATGGATGCTCTCTTCGCTTGGCCTATCGCCCTTCGGGCTGCTTGAGGCCGGGTTTCCTCTGAAGCGAAGTTAGGCGCCTGACCCCACGTCAACGCAAGGCCGGATCGGCGGCGACGGCCTCAAGTAACGCGGGGCGCGATAGGCCCCTTAAGAACTATGCGCCTTCTGGGCCTTGGTCAGTTCGATCATGCCCTGGGCGGCGCCCATGTCCGGCACGATCTCGCCCGCGCGGTCCGAGATGGCGTCGAAACGGGCGGCGACCTGTTCAGGCGCATCCTCGCCGGTGACGAAGTCGCCTTGGGTCAGGGTGATATAGGCCCGTTCGAACCCGCCGGCGCCGGCGGCCAGGATGGCGCGGCTGGGGGCGTCCCGGCTGACCAGATAAAGCAGGCCCGGCGTCACCAGGGCAGGGGACAGGGCCTCAAGCGGCAGGGCGGCGCCCAGATCCTCGGTCATGCGGGTGTGGGCGGTGGGCGCCAGGCAGTTGACGCGGATGTCGTTCTTGGCCCCCTCGATCGACAGGGTCTGCATCAGGCCGACCAGGGCCATCTTGGCGGCGCCATAGTTCGACTGGCCGAAGTTGCCGTACAGGCCGGACGACGAGGTGGTCATCACGATCCGGCCGTAGTTCTGTCCCCGCATGATCTCCCACACCGCCTTGGTGCAGTTGACCGCCCCCATCAGGTGGACGTCGACGACGAAGCGGAAATCCTCGATCTCCATCTTGGCGAAGGTCTTGTCGCGCAGGACGCCGGCGTTGTTCACCAGGATGTCGATCCGGCCCCACTTCGTCATCGCCTGGTCGACCATGGCCTGGACCGCGGCGAAGTCGGTGACGGAGGCGGCGTTGGCGATAGCCTCGCCGCCCGCCGCCTCGATTTCGGCGACGACCGATTCCGCCGCTGTCGCCGACCCGCCAGAACCGTCGCGAGCGCCGCCCAGGTCGTTGACCACCACCCTGGCCCCGCGCGCCGCCAGAGCGAGCGCGTGTTCTCGCCCCAGGCCGCCTCCGGCGCCCGTCACGATCGCCACCTGTCCGTCAAACCGCATTGCCATAATCGTTTCCTTTTGCAGGCGCCCAATGTGTTGAAACGGCGCCACAGTCGACACAATCGTAGCTCAAGCGCGGAACCGTGCGCCAGCCACGCCGTTCGGTCGGGTGAATGCTGTGCTATTGCGCAGCTTCGCGCATTCACACAGTGAGGAAGCTATGAAGCTCAAACTTCTCGCCTCCGTTGCCGCCGCCGGACTGTTCGCAGCCGGCGCCGCATCGGCGGAACCCAATGGTTGGTACGGCGCCATCGACGCCGGCTACCACATGATCGACGATATCAACGCTGAATCGTCCACGACCGGCGCCAACTGGAACTGGGAAGTGAACGACGGCTGGGCGGCGTTCGCTCGCCTCGGCTACCGCTTCAACCCGAACTGGCGCGTTGAACTGGAAGGCGGCTACCGCTCGGGCGACATCGGCACCGTGCGCGCTGTCTCGGGCACGCAAGGCCTGTGCAACCTGACCCCGGCGACGGGTGGCTGCTTCTCGCCCGAAGGCGACATCGAATCCGCCACCCTGATGGCCAATGTCATCTATGACTTCGGCTTCGAGTACTGGGGCGTTCGTCCGTTCGTGGGTCTCGGCGCCGGCGTCAACCGCGTGAAGACCGATACGACCGGCGCTCTGCGCGCCAACCGCGGCGCTACCTTTACGGCTGACGATGACTCGACCAAGTTCGCCGCTCAGGCGATCGCTGGTCTGGCCTGGGCTGTGGGCGACCGCACCAACATCGACCTGACCTACCGTTACCTGACGGGCGACGCCAACTTCGCCTCGACGACGGTCGGCACGGGCGTGGGCGCCACGTCGTTCGGCGAATGGGACGGCGACTACGACCAGTCGCACACCGTGACCCTGGGCCTGCGCTACAGCTTCGGTGCGGAAGACGCTCCGCCGCCACCGCCTCCCCCGCC
>NZ_WJWX01000024.1:0-52372 GCF_009661015.1 Brevundimonas sp. SPF441
GGTCTCGGTTCAGTCGGCGGCGGCGACGGCTGCAGTCTGGACCGCAGCGTCTGCATTGTTGTTGTTCTTGGCGTCGCGGCGCGCCTTCCAGCGCGGCCGCAGGTGGGTGACGGTCACCCAGGCGGAGCCCAGGGCCGCGATCACGGCGATGACCAGGAAGACGTCGTTGTAGGCCAGCACATTGGCCTGCTGCGTCACCTGTCGGCCTAGCAGGACGGCGCCTTCGGCGTTCGCCAGCGCGGGGTCCGTTATCGTTGAGGCATAGGCGCCCGACAGCTGGCGCAGCCGCAAGGTCACCTGCGGGTCCAACGCCGAAATCCCGGCCGCCAGCTGGTTGGAATGGTATTTCTCACGGAGGATCTGAAGCGTCCCGGTCAGAGCCGAACCCGCCAGACCGCCGACGTTCTGAAGCACGCTGAACATGACGATGAAGCTGATCAGGTTCTGCTTGCCCTGGGTCAGCACCTTGACGATGCCGATCATCAGCGCCGGGCCGATGAACATGGCCGAGGCGAAGGCGATCAGGGCCTGGCTGAAATACAGCTGCGCCGGGCGCGTCAGGACCGTCGAATGGCTGTCGATCCAGGCGCCGACGGCGATCAGCGCCAGGGCGATGGCGATCGGCTTGTTCAGCTTCTCCATGTTCAGGGTGAAGGCGCTGACCAGGGTGCCGGCGATCATCGACAGTAGAATGACGACGAACAGGCCGTGAAGCTGATCTGGTCCCAAGCCGACGACGGTCAGGAAGCCCACCGCGCCGGATGTCTGTTCCGACAGCACGATGCGGATCAGCAGGATCGCCCCGAACAGGCGCAGCAGGTCCGGCCCGGTCAGCCAGCGGGTGTTGATCAGCGGGTTCTTGCGATTGTGTTCGACCAGGAAGGCGGCGGTCAGCAGGATGACGGAGCCGATCAGAGCCCAGCCGATCCAGGCGGCTTGCGTCCACCAGACGATCCGCCCCAGACCCAGGGCCGCACACAGCAGGGCCACGCCTGGCGCAAACAGGGCGAAGGTCAAAAAGTCCAGCCGGTCGAACACCCGCAGCCGCTCGGACGGTGGCAGCTTGACCACCTGCACCGCGCCCCAGGCGACCAGGCACAGGCCCAGCTCAAACATATAGAAGGCGCGCCAGTCGCCCAGCTGGAGCAGGCCGGGCATGACCAGGCGCGAAATCGGCACGGCGAAACTGGCCAGGCCGATGCCGATGATCAGCCCCTTCAGCCTATGCGCCGCCGGGAAGGCCTGGATGATGTAGAGAAAGCCCAAGCTGCTCAGCCCCGCGCCGGCCATGCCGGCGATGGCCCGCACCAACAGGGTCGATTGATAGTTGTCGACGAAGAGGTGAGCAGCGCAGACCAGCACGAAAGCGCCCAGGAAAATCTGGGTGAACAGACGCAGGCCGTACTGCATCCGGAACTTGACCAGGATCAGGTTCATGCAGGCATTGGTCATGACGAAGACGACCGGCAGCCAGGCGGCCTCGGTGATCGTGATCCCCAGCGAGCCTTGCAGGTTCTGGATATTGGCGGTGACGGCGGCGTTGCCCAGCGATCCGACCATGGCGACCAGCAGGCCGGTCAGGGCGTACTGGATCCGCATCGGCCAGGCGTGATCGGGCGTGGCGGGCGAGCCGGGCATCATCGGCCGCTCGTGCGGCTTCAGCGTCTCGACATACTGTTCCCAAGGCAGGTGCCAGTTGTTGCGGGCCATCAGCGCGGCCCCCCTCGAGGTCTCAGCCCGTCCAGAACAAGCGCGCGGGTGCGCAGCGACACGGCCTGACGCTCGGCTTCGTCTGCGCCCTGAAAACCGGCGCCCAGCAGGGTGGCGATCAGACGGATGTCCATCGGCCGCAGATCCTCCCTCACCAGGCCGGCGGCCTGGGCCCGCTTCAGCGGTGCGGCGCCCGCCTCCATCAAGCTCTGCCGCAACGGTGTAAGCGCATCTGGCGACCGCACGTTCCGCACGACGCCGGCCAGTCCCGCATTGCGCACCATGTCCTCGGCCAGCCGGTCCAGAAACCAGAAGAAGGCCTGCGGATCATCGCCCTGATCGGCGGTGCGCCGACCCAGGTCCGCGACATCGGCCTCCAGCACCGCCAGGGCCAATTCCGTGCGGTCGGCGAAGTGCCGATAAAGGGTGCCGCGCCCCACCCCGGCCCGTTCGGCGATCAGATCCAGCGGCGCATCCAGCCCCTGACCGGCGAAGACCGCGCGCGCCGCCTCCAGCACCGCCGCCCGGTTCAGAGCGGCGTCCTTGCGAACAGGTTTTTCGGCAGGGCGCGTCATGGTGAGGCGCGTAAATGGACGCGACTGTCCGTTTTGCAAGACAGATCTGGGATTCAGTCAAGAAAAGGCCGAGCGACGCATCGCCCGGCCCTCTTGTTTCAGCATCGCGACGCAATCAGCTGTCGGCTTGCCAGCCACCGGCCAAGGCGCGGAACAAGGCGATTTGATAGGTCGTGACCAGAGCGTCGGACTGAGCCAAGGCGGCGTCCGCCGCCGCTTGGGTGCGTTCGGCGTCCAGCACCAAGAGGAAGCTGTCGGCGCCGGCGTTGAAGCGCAGGCGCGACAGGTCGGCGGCGCGGGCTGACTGGTCCCTGGCTTCGGTCAGGGCCGCACGGCGGTCCAGTTCGTTGGCGTAGTTGGACAGGGCCGTTTCCGTCTCTTGCAGGGCCGTCAGCACCGTCTGGTCGAACGCAGCGAGCGCCGCGTCCGAACGGGCGCCGGCGGCCTTGATCTGAGCGCGGGCGGCGAAGACGTTGGGGAAGGACCAGCTGATCAGTGGACCGAAGCTGAAGCGGAAGTTCTGGTCGTTGCCCAGTTCACCCGAGTCCAGCGCGGTGGATCCGAAAGAGCCGCCCAGGCTGATCTGCGGAAACAGGTTGGCGGTCGCCACGTTCACGTGCGCGGCGGCGGCGGCCAGTTCGGCTTCGGCCTGTCGCACGTCGGGGCGGCGCGCCAGAAGCGCCGCACCATCGCCGACCGGGATCGGCTGGCTAAGCTGGGGCGGACGCACGCAGGCGGCGGCGGCCTGGCTGGCCTCGGCCGGGGTGCGGCCGGTCAGGGTGGCCAGGCGGAACAGAGCCTCGTTACGGGCCGCGCGCAGGGTCGGCAGGGTCGCCGCCGTCTGGGCCAGGGCCGCGCGGGCGCTGGCCACGTCCAGCCCTGTGCCCGCCCCGCCGTCGAGCAGGGTCTGGGTCAGGTTGGCGGTGTTGCGTTGCAGCTCCAGCGTCCGTTCGGCCACCGCGATCTGCGCATTGGCCGAGCAGGTGTCGGCATAGGCGCGGGTCGTCTCGGCCGCGACCGTCACCTGGACCGTGGCCAGGGCGGCCTCGGCGGCGCGGGCGTCGGCGCGAGCGGCGCGGATAGTGGATTCCACCCGTCCGAACAGATCGACCTCATAGGCCGCCTGAATGCCGACGTCGTAGGTGTCGATCTCGGGCGCATCCTCCCCGGCGGGTAGGCCCTGAACGGTGGCGGCCGAGGCGCGACTGCGCTGGGCCTGGGCGCTGGTCGTCGTGGTCGGGAAACGGCCGACGCGGGCCTCTGACAGCGACGCCCGAACCGCGCGCAGATTGGCGAAGGCGGCCTCGAGCTGGTTGTTCTCGGCGAAGGCCTGCTGGATCAAGGCGTCCAGCGTGGGATCCTCGTACAGCCGCCACCAGTCGTCGCGCGCCGCAGCGGTCGAGACAGTGGGGCTGGCGGAGCCGACGAAGGCGCCTGTGCCGGCGACGGGCAGGTCGGCGACCGGCGCCTTGGGTCCGACCGCGCAGGCGGCCAGCAGGGCGCTGGAGGCTGCGGCGGTCAGGAAGCTGAGGGTCTTGTTGCGGGTCATCAGATGTCCCCTCCCCGGCCGGTCGCGGGCGCAGGCGCGTTCGGATCGGTCAGGTCGCTGGTTTCGTCATAACGCACGGGCCGGTCCGAAGGACGGTCAGGCGTCGGGGTCGGTTTCTTGCCTTGCGGCAGTTTCGAGGACAGCCAGCGGCTGACCACATAGAAGACCGGGGTGAAGATCAGGCCGAAGAAGGTCACGCCCAGCATGCCCGAGAAGACGGACGTGCCCAGCGATTGACGCATCTCCGCGCCCGGCCCCGAGGCCAGCATCAGCGGCACGACGCCGAGGATGAAGGCGAACGAGGTCATCAGGATTGGACGCAGGCGGGTCTTGGCGGCGGCGACCGCAGCCTCGAACCGGTTCATGCCTTGCTCTTCCTCGGCCTGTTTGGCGAACTCGACGATCAGGATGGCGTTCTTGGCCGCCAGGGCGATCAGAACGACCAGACCGATCTGGACCAGGATGTTGTTGTCCAGGCCACGCAGGTTCACCCCGATGATGGCCGCCAGCAGGCACATCGGCACGATCAGAATGACCGCCAGCGGAAGCGTGAACGCTTCGTACTGAGCCGCCAGCACCAGGAAGACGAACACCACCGCCATCAGGAAGATGACCGTCGCGCCGGAACCCGCCGCCTTCTGCTGATAGGCCAGACCCGTCCATTCGTAGGAGAAGCCCTGCGGCAGGGTCTGGGCGGCCATGGTTTCCATGACCTGCAGCGCCTCGCCGGAAGAGACCCCTGCTGCGGCGTTGCCCTGAAGTTCAGCCGCCGGGAACAGGTTGTAGCGCACGATCCGCGCCGGGCCGGAATCGTTGACCAGATTGGCCACCGATCCGATCGGCACCATGGCGCCCGTGGACGACTTGGTCTTCAGATTGGCGATGTCGGCGATGTCGTCGCGCGCCGTCGGCTCCGCCTGCGCCGTCACCCGGAAGGTGCGGCCCAGCATGTTGAAGTCGTTGACGTAGGACGAGCCCAGATAGACGCCCAGTGTGTCGAACACCGCGCTGGGTTGGACGCCCAGCATCAGCGCCTTGTCACGATCGACGTCGGCGGTGATGCGCGGCGAGGCCGTGTTGTAGGTCGAGAAGACCTGGCTGACCTCGGTCGGCTTCTGGGCGGCGGCGCCCATCATGGCGAAGGTCGCGCCTTCCAGCGGACGATAGCCGGCGCCTTCGCGGTCCTGGATCATCATCGAGAAACCGTTGCCGGTCCCCAGACCCTGGACCGCCGGCGGGGCGATGACGAAGATCTGCGCGTCCTCGATCTGTCCGGTCGCCTGGGTGATGGCGCCGGCCAGAGCCGTGGCGGCCTCCTCCTTGGAGCGTTCCTCGAAGCCGTTCAGGCGCACGAAGATGGTGGCGGCGTTGGAGCCGAACGAGAAGCTGGAGCCGTCCAGACCGGCGAAGGCTACGGTGCCGTTGACCCCGGCGGTGCCCTGGATGATCTTGGTGGCGCGTTCCATCACCGCCTGGGTGCGGTCCAGAGATGCACCGGCCGGCAGTTGGATGACGCCGATCAGGAAGCCCTGATCCTGTTCAGGGATAAAGCCCGAGGGGGTGTCGACCAGACGCCAGGCGGTCAGGCCCAGAAGACCGGCGTAGATGATCAGCACCAGACCGACCGTGCGCACCAGACGCGCGGTCAGGCGCCCGTAACGATCCGACAGCCAGTCGAAGCCCTCGTTGAACTTCCGCCCGGCCCAGCCGCCATAATAGACGACCGTGCCCAGGACGCCCGGCTTGCGAGCGTGCTCGTGATCCTTCTTGTGCGGCTTCAGCAGCAGGGCGGCCATGGCCGGCGACAGGGTCAGGGACACGAACAGCGAGATGACCGAGGCCGAGGCGATGACGACCGCGAACTGGCGATAGAAGATGCCGGGGATGCCGGGCACGAACATCGTCGGCACGAACACCGACACCAGCACCAGGCCGATGGCGATCAGGGCGCCGGAAACCTCCTGCATCGATCGATAGGCGGCCTCCTTGGGACTGAGGCCCTCCCCGATGGCCCGCTCCACATTCTCGACCACGACGATGGCGTCATCGACGACGATGCCGACCGCAAGGACTAGGGCGAACAGGGACAGGGAGTTGATCGAATAGCCCAGCGCCAGCTGCACCGCGAAGGTGCCGACCAGGGCGACGGGAATGGCGACGATGGGGATGATGGCCGCGCGCCAGGTCTGCAGAAAGACCATGACCACGATGATGACCAGGATCACGGCTTCGACCAGGGTGTGCTGAACCGACTCCACCGAGGCGGCGACGAATTCGGTCGGGTTGTAGGGCACGTCCACCTTCATGCCGGCGGGCACTTCGGACTTCAGAGCCTCGACCTCTTTCAGGACGCGGTCGGCGGTGCCAAGGGCGTTGGCGCCCGGCTGCTGAACGATGGCGATGCCGACGCCGCGTTGGCCGTCAAAGAAGCCGCGGATGCCGTAATCCTGGGCGCCCAGTTCGATCCGCGCCACGTCACGCAGATAGGTGACGCGGCCTTGGGCGTCCGTCTTCAGGACGACGTTGGCGAACTCATTGGGATCGCTGAGACGACCCTGGACCTGAACCGGCAGCTGGAAGGCGGCTGCGCTGTTGGGGAACGGCGGCTGGCCGATGGAGCCGGCGGCGGCCTGAACGTTCTGGGCGCGCAGGGCGGAAACGATCTCGGGACCCGTCAGACCGCGCTCGGCCGCCTTGGCCGGGTCGATCCAGACGCGCATCGAATAGTTGCCGCCGCCGAACACCTGAACCGCGCCCACGCCCTCGATCCGCAGCAGACGGTCCCGGAGCGTGGAGTTGGCGTAGTTGCCGACATAGTCGTTATCCAGGGTGCCGTCGGGCGACGTCAGACCCAGGATCATCAGGAAGCCGCTCTCGGCCTTGTTGACCACGACGCCCGTCTGGCGAACCGCCTCGGGAAGACGGGGTTCGGCCAGCGCCACCCGATTCTGGACCAGCACCTGTGCCGAATCCAGATCCGTGCCGGGCTGGAAGGTCACCGTGATGGCCACCGCCCCGTCCGATGTGGACGAGGAGGAGATATAGAGCATGTTCTCGACGCCGTTCACCTCCTGCTCGATGGGGGCGGCGACGGTTTCGGCCAGGGTCTCGGCCGAGGCGCCGGGATAGGCGGCGTTGATGGTGATCGTCGGCGGCGCGATCTCCGGGTACTGCGACAGCGGCAGCAGCGGATAGGCGGCGATGCCGATGATGGAGATCACCACCGCGATCACGGCCGCGAAGATCGGCCGGTCGATGAAGAAGCGCGAGATGTTCATGGCTTAGCCGGCCGGCAGGCTGTTGGCGAAGGAGGCGCTTGACGCGGGCGCCGACTGGGTGACGGGCGCCTGGGACGCATCGCCGGCGACGGGTTCGATCTTCCCGTTCTTCGGCGTGACCATGGAGCCCGGCTGAGCGGCGCGTTGCAGACCCGCGATGATGACGCGGTCAGTCGGGGCCAGGCCCGAACGGACGACGCGCAAGCCCTGCACGATCGGGCCGAGCTGAACGGCCTTGTTCGTCACGGTGCCGTCGGCGTTGACCACGGCGACGGTGCGGCGGGCCTGATCGGTGCCGATGGCCGAATCCGGCACCAGCAGAGCGTCATAGGCGCCGGCGCCCGCGACCTGGGCGCTGCCGAACATGCCGGGGCGCAGGAAGCCGTCGGCGTTGGGCAGGATGGCGCGCAGACGGATCACGCCCGAGGCGGTGTCCACGGCGTTGTCCGAGAAGTCGAGACGGCCGGTGTGCTTATAGGTGCTTTCGTCCTGCAGGCGCACATTGACGACTGCGCCCTGATTGGCGCCGCCCTGACGCAAGTATTTCAGCAGGACCGCTTCCGAGCCGTCGAAGACGAAGTGGATCGGGCCGCCCGAGATGATGGTGGTCAGGATGTCCCCGGCCGACGAACCGCCGGCGATGACATTGCCCGGATCGACGCGACGGTCGGACACGCGACCCGAGGTCGGCGCGGTGACGCGAGTGTATTCCAGGTTCAGACGCGCATTGCGGACGGCGGCGTTGCCGGCCGCCAGATTGGCCTGGGCCGCATCGACGGCCGCCTTGTTGGAATCATACTCGGCCTTGGACACCGCCTGAGAGGCCAGCAGAGCCTCGCTGCGGGCTAGGTTGGCGCGGGCCAGCGACAGTTGCGACTGGGCCTGGGCCACCTGGGCCTGAGCCTGCGCCAGGGCGGCCTGCGCCGGGCGTGGATCCAGGGTGAACAGTAGTTGCCCCCTTTGGACCATCTGACCGTCGCGGAAGTGAACCGCCTGGATATAGCCCCCGACCCGGGCGCGAACGTCCACGCTCTCGACCGCCTCGAAGCGCCCGGTGAACTCATCCCAGTCCCGCACCTGCTGCTTCAGCGGCACAGCCACTGTCACGGGCGGCGCGCCTTGCGCCGGCGCCTCTGCCTTTGGGGAACAACCATAAAGCGCACCCGTCACCATGACGGATACCGCCGCAATCTTCAGCCCGCGCATCTGCGCATCTCCCTGTCGGAGGTAAATCCCTGTCGTGCGGACAGAGGCCGATGGGGAGTCGGCCTTGTCAACGCGTGGTGACTTAATGGTCGGAGCCGTGGCGCTTGTCAACAGACGTTGACAAAGCCATATGTGATCTACGGTTATTGTCTGTGGAGTGTCATCACCTTGTTATGTCCCGGCCCACGCCCGAGAAACGCCGCCGCCACGCGCACGGCCATTCTCGATGCTGCGCGCGAGAGATTCGCGGCCGAGAGCTATGACGACGTGGGCATGCGCGACATCGCCCGCGATGTCGGCGTCGATGCGGCCCTGATCAGCCGCTACTTCGGCTCCAAGGACGACCTGTTCCTGGCCGCGCTGGACAGCTGCGGCGACGGCAGCGCCCTGATGCAGGGCGAAAAGGCCGACTTCGGCCGGCGCGTGGCGCACGAGATCGTCTTCGAACCCAAGAAGGCCGAAAAGCTGAAGGGCATGTCGATCATGCTGCGCTCCATCGGCTCGGCCAAGGCGTCGGAGATGGTTCAGAACACCTGCACCCAGCGGTTCTTCGGTCCGCTGGAGGAATGGCTGAGCGGGCCGGACGCCACGGTCCGCGCGCGTCTCCTGGCCGGCTTCATCATGGGCATGTCGGTCAGTCGCGAACTGGGCGGCGGCAGCTTCAACATCGAACCCGCTCAATGCGAGGAGATGCGCGACCGCCTGGCGCCCATTCTTCAGTCCCTGATCGACGGCTGACCCCATCGCCGAAATGAAAAAGGGCGCGGAGGCTGACCTCCGCGCCCTTTGTCTTGTCTGACGACCGGCTCAGTGCGAGGCGGTCGAGGTCACTTCGGTCCGCGCCTTGGTGCGGATGCAGCCGATGGCGAAGATAGTCAGGCCGACGTAGCCCAGCATCGGCACGATGAAGGCGGGCTGAAGCTTGCCGGCCGCATCGGCGATATGCGCCGCGACCTGGGGCAGCAGGGCGCCGCCGATGATACCGAACACCAGCAGACCCGACGTCGCCGAAGTCGGAGCGGTAGAGCGCTCCAGCGTCAGGGTGAAGATGGTCGGGAACATGATCGAGTTGAACAGGCCGATCGACAGAACGGCATAGGCCGCCGTCGGCCCGCCGATCTGGCTGACGGTCAGGCACAGCACCGCCGCCGCGACGGTGCAGCAGGCCAGGACGATGCCGGGGCGCACCTTGGTCAGCACGGCCGAGCCGATGAAGCGGCCGACCATGGCGCCGCCCCAGTACAGGGCGACCATCTTGCCCGCCGTCTCGATGGGGGCGTTCAGGATGTCTGGGCTTTCCAGGAAGTTGGTCAGCATGCCGCCGATGGCGACTTCGGAACCGACGTAGAGGAAGATGGCCAGGGCGCCGAACACGGCCCAGGGCGACGACAGGGCCTTCAACGGCGAGACCGCATTGTGCGATTCAGGCGCCGCCGCATTGATCTTCTTGCGCGCCGTGAAGATGAAGACCGCGATCAAGGCGAAGAAGGCGCCCATGCCCAGGAAGGCCATGTCGATGCTGCGCAGCGACTGGGTGCGGGTTGCGGCGGTTACCACAGCGCCAGCGGCGAAGACGCCGCCCGTCAGCAGGACGTGCGAGCCTAGCCAGGGGCCGACGGTCGTACCCAGCGAGTTGAAGGCCTGCGACAGGTTCAGACGGCTGGAGGCGCCTTTGGGGCTGCCCAGTTCGGCGACCAGCGGGTTGGCCGCGACCTGCAGCAGGGTCACGCCCGAGGCGATGACGAACAGGGCGATCAGGACGCCGGGATACCAGTCGGCGGCGGTGGCGGCCGGCACGATCAGGCAGCCCGCGACCATGACGATCAGGGCGCCGATGATCGAACGGCTGTAGCCCAGCTTGCTGAGGACCGAGGCCGCCGGCAGAGACATCAACCCGTAGGCGATGAACCAGGCGAAGGTGGTCAGGAAGGCCTCGGCGTTGTTCAGGTCGAACACCCGCTTAACCGCCGCGATCAACGGGTCGATCAGCGAGGTCGCAAAGCCCCAGGCGAAGAACAGCGTGGTGACATAGGCGAAGGCCAGGCCTGCGCCCTGGCGTTTTCCGGCGTCCGGAACGGTCATGAATGATCCCCCAGTGAAATCGAACGGCCGCGCTGTGGTCGCGCGGTTCTCATCCTGCTTGGTTCGGACATCGCGAAAGGCGCGTCCAGCCGAAAAGCGCGCTCTGTAACGAAACTTTCCCGCCGGGCCGGGGCGCAGGCAAAGAAAAGGGCCGCCTCGCGAACGCGGCGGCCCAAGTTTGCTCAGAAGAGAGGGGAAATCAGAACTTGTAGTTCAGCCCGACCGCGAAGGTGCGGCCGTAGTGCTGATAGTCGATGGTCCGGCGCTCATCGCCGTTTTCGAAGGTCTTGAACGGCTCGTCGGTCAGGTTGTTGACCTGAGCCAGAACCGACAGGCCTTCCAGCGGACCGGACTGGAACTCATAGCCGACCTGGGCATCGACGACCGTTTCAGCGGCCACCGAACGCAGGGTGCGGCCGTTGCCGAAGCCGGCGACCTCGCCCAGGTAATCCGAGCGATAACGGGCCGAAATCCGCGACTGGAAGCCATAGCGCTCATAGTAGAGCGAGCCGTTGATCACGTTTTCCGACAGACCCGGCAGAGCGGTCGGGGCCTGGGTCGGATCGGGCTGGACTTCGCTGTCCGTGGTCGAAGCGCTGAACTGGGCGCCGAAACCTTCCAGGGCCGGATGGAAGATGTCGAACGGCGCCGAGATCGAAAGCTCAAGACCCTTGATCCAGCCGCCTTCGCCGTTGTCAGGCGCGCCGACCAGGCCTTGGCGCAAGGCCGGCTCGGGGTTTGTCGGCGAAATCACGCCGATCGGATAGCCGGTGAAGTCGAAGATCTGATTGCGATTAAAGACGTAGCTTTCCAGGTTCTTGTAGAAAGCCGCCAGCGAGATGTAGCCCTTGCGGTTGGCGAAATACTTCTCGAACGACACGTCGATCACGTCCGCGATGTACGGCCGCAGTTCCGGGTTGCCGCCGCCGCCGCCCCAGGGGGAACGGTTGATGTCGGTCGATTGGGCCAAGCTGGGGTTATAGCTGTAGTTTCGCGAGGCGCGCATATCGTCCATGCGCGGACGGGCCAAGGTGCGCGAAACTGCCAGACGCGCGAACATGTCCTCGCCGGTTTCCAGGATGAAGTTCGCGCTAGGCAAAATCTCCAGATATTCGTCGCCGCCCGTCACCGCGATGGTCTCGGAGACGCCCGGTCCGACCTGCCGCGCCGAGAAGCCGCTGGAGCTTTGGTCGGTATAGACGAACTGCATGCCGACGTTGCCGGTCAGGGCCCGGCCGAACAGGTTGTGATCGATGTTGGCGCGGACGTAGGCGGCCGAGACCTTTTCCGTCACTTCCCAGTTGCCGGCCGTGACGTCGGCGTTCGGGTTGCGGACGCGGTTCAATGCGCCGCTATTGACCAGGCCGAGAGCGTCGTAGCTCAGCACGGCGCTGATGCCGAGATAGCCAAGGTCGGTCGGGTCCAGCAGGAAGGCTGAAGGCACGGTCAGATCGCCGCCGCCGGGGACGCCGAGATAGAACTGGTCGTTGACGAAGCTCTTTTGACGCTCGGTGTAGTTGGCGCCGAAGTCGATCGACTTAAACGGGCTCTGGTGCAGTTCACGCGTCACAGAGAAGCGAGCGGCCTTGATCTCGTCCTCGATGGACGGCGTGTTCATATAACCGGCCTGACCGCCAGGAATGACGTCGCCGCCCCAGCCTTGCGGGCTGGTGATGCGGATCAGGTTCGGATCGGCGTAGTTCAGACGGCTGGTGAAGCGGGTCACGCCATCGTCGGTCAGTTCAAAGCCCAGAGTGTCCAGCGCGCCGTTAACGTTGCGGCCGGTGCCGGCGTTGGTTTCCAGGATGATGTCGTTACGCTCGACCTTCGAATAGCTCAGGTCCAGGTTCGCCGACCAGTCGTCGCTGAGCGTGAACTCGGTGTTCCAGCCCAAGGCGGTGATGTTGCTGTCGCGCTTGTTCAGGTCGTTGCGGACCACACCCTTGATGTTGTCCCAGGTGCCGGCGACGATCAGGCCGTCCTGGACCGTGTAGCCAGGGCGCAGCGCGGGGCCGGGACGGCAGACCGCCGACGGGACGTTCACGGTGCAGTCACCAGAGGAACCACCCCACGCCAGCGGGAATTCGATGCCGCGAAGGACCTGGGTGTTCTTGAACTCGGAATAGAAGGCGTCGATCGTCGAGTGGATGCGATCGTTCGGGCGCCATTCCAGCACGCCCATATAGCCGTCGCGCTCCAGCTCCGACGACATCACATAGGGCTTCACACCGCCGGTCAGCAGATTGCCGTCCGTGTAGTTGGGATAGCCCCAGGCGTTGAAGCGCTCGGACTGATAGGGCGAACTCATGTGGGCGTAGCCCAGGGCCACGCCCAGCGTGCCGTCCAGGAACTGATCGATATAGGAGATGGTGTAGCGGTCGCCGTTGTCGGTCGTGCCCGAGTTCAGGGCGCCCAGCTCGTTCCACTCATGACGATAGTTCAGAGCGATGGCCTGACGGCCGTATGCCAGCGGGCGAACGGTGCGCAGGTCGACGGTGCCGCCCAGACCTTGACCAATCAGAGCCGCGTCCGGGGTCTTGTAGACGACGACGCTGTTCAGCAGTTCGGCGGGGAACTGGTCGAACTCGACGCCGCGGTTGTCGCCGGTGGTGACCAGTTCGCGCCCATTCAGCAGGGCGGTGGTGAAGTCGGGGCCCAAGCCACGGATGGAGATCGCCTGGCTGCGGCCGTCGAGGCGCTGCATGGTCACGCCCGGCAGGCGCGCCAGGGATTCGGCGATCGAGACGTCCGGCAGCTTGCCGATGTCTTCGGCCGAGATGACTTCGACGATCGAGGTGTTGTTGGCCTTGGCCGAGATCGCAGCTTCGATCGAACGACGAATGCCGGTGACGACAATCTCATCGACCTGCGTCGCCTGATCGTCGGCCTGCGTTGTCGCGGCGGCGGTTTGTGCGTGGGCCGAGCCGACCGCCATCAGGGCGGCTGCGCCGAAGGCGACGCCGGATAGCAGGCGTGCGCGCCGGTTGAGACGTTGGAACATGGTCATCCTCCCTGGGGCTGACCGCGATTCTGAACGTCGCGATCTGAAGCCGTCGCAAAAATATGCAAATCTTTTGGAGTGTTGCAAGCAGTTAATGTGGGGGTCTGATTTTCGTCGCACTCCCTGCCGCCTTACAGCCCGCCTCAGCTCGACAATGCGCGGTTTCGCGCTGTTTCCATGACGCGTCGCAGCATCTCAGCGACGCGTTGACAGCCCCGCCCATTGCTGCAAAATCTTGCAAATCGATCTGGAAGGCTTTGCACTTTCCAGACGTATGGGAGTGAGCGTCATGGCGAGGGGAACCCCCAGAAGGGCCGGGCTGCATGCGGCGATGGCGGCGGCGGCTCTGTTGAGCGGCTGTGCAACGCCGAGCGCGGCGGGAACGCGCCAAGCCGAAGACGCCCTGTCGGCCCTGCGTCAACGCCTGCCTCAGGATGAGGTGATCTACTTCCTGCTGCCGGATCGGTTCGCCAATGGCGATACGACGAACGACCACGGCGGTTACGCCGCCGACCGGCTGAAAAGCGGGTTCGATCCGGCCGATACCGATTTCTATCACGGCGGCGATCTGGCGGGCGTGACCCAACAGCTGGACTATATCCAGGGCCTCGGTGCGACGGCCGTGTGGCTGGCCCCGGTGTTCAAGAACAAGCCCGTGCAGAGCCATGGCGACTACACCGGCGCAGCGCACCACGGCTACTGGATCACCGACTTCACGGCCGTCGATCCGCACTTCGGCGACGAGGCTGCGATGCGCGCCCTGGTCGAGGCGGCCCATGCGCGCGGGATGAAGGTCTATCTGGACATCGTCGCCAACCACACCGCCGACGTCATCCAGTATCGCGAATGCCCGGAAGGCCGCTGCGCCTATCGCAGTCGCGCCGACTATCCCTACACCCGTCGCGGCGGCGTCGATGGCGCGCCGATCAATGAAGGCTTCGACGGCCGCGACTTCTCGCGCCTGACGCGGCCCGACTACGCCTACACCCCCTACGTCCCGGCGGGCGAAGAAAACGCCAAGGTTCCGGCCTGGCTGAACGACCCGATCTACTATCATAACCGGGGCGAGAGCACCTTCACCGGCGAAAGCAGCCTGGACGGCGACTTCGCCGGTCTGGACGACCTGCTGACCGAGGACCCGGTCGTCATCCAGGGCATGATCGATATCTTTGGCGGCTGGATCGACAGATACGGGATCGACGGCTTCCGCATCGACACGGCCCGCCATGTGAACCCGGGCTTCTGGCAAGCCTTCATCCCCGCCATGATCGCCCGCGGCGAGGCCAAGGGCATCCCGAACTTCCACATCTTCGGCGAGGTCTATGATCCTGATCCGGCGGTGACGGCGCGGTTCACGCGGGTCGACGGCTATCCGGCGGTGCTGGACTTCCCGTTCCAGAAACAGGCGACCGATGTGGCGTCTGGCAAGGTCGGGACCGACGCCCTGGCCAAGCTGTTCGACGCCGACACGATCTATGACAAGGGGGCTGCGACCGCCGCTATCCTGCCGACCTTCCTGGGCAACCATGACATGGGCCGGGTCGGCTTCTTCGTGAAACAGGCCAATCCGAACGCCGACGACGCCGAGGTGCTGGCGCGGATCAAGCTGGCCCACGCCCTGATGATGTTCAGCCGGGGCGTACCCACCCTCTACTACGGCGACGAACAGGGGTTCGCTGGCGCGGGCGGATACGGAAACTCGCGCCAGGACATGTGGCCCAGCCAGACGCCGATCTATGCGAACGAGACGCCCGTGGGCGGTCGCCAGCCCGCCTATTCCACCGACGCGCCGCTGTATCGCGCCATCGCCGAAATGGCCCGCATCCGCGCCGCCGAACCGGCCCTGCGACGCGGTCGCCATGTCGTGCGCGCCTATGGCGACAAGCCCGGCCTGTTCGCCATTTCGCGCATCGGCGAAGACGAGGGTGAAATCCTGGTCCTGTTCAACACCTCGACCGCGCCCGTCGCGGCTCAGGTCGAGGTGGAGCCCGGCTCGCTTCGGTGGCAGGGTCTGCGCGGCGACTGCGCGGCCGAGTCGTCGGCCCCGGCCAGTGTCGCCGTCCGCGTCCCTCCCCTCGATTATCTCGTCTGCAAGAGCGTGCCGTGACTGCCCAGCCTCTCGACCTTTCCACGGCTGACGCCGCTCCTGCCCTCGCCCACGACTGGTGGCGGGGCGCAGTCCTGTACCAGATCTATCCGCGCAGTTTCGCCGACTCCAACGACGACGGCGTCGGCGACCTTAAGGGGATCACCGAGCATCTGGATCACGTCGCCTCGCTGGGCGTGGACGGGATCTGGCTGTCGCCCTTCTTCACGTCGCCGATGAAGGACTTCGGCTATGACGTCTCGGACTATTGCGACGTCGATCCGATCTTCGGCACATTGGCCGACTTCGACGCCCTGATCGCGCGCGCCCATGCCTTGGGGCTGAAGGTCGTCATCGATCAGGTCTTTTCACACACCTCGGACGAACACCCCTGGTTCACCGACAGCCGCGCCAGCCGCAACGGCGACCACGCCGACTGGTATGTCTGGGCCGACGCCAAGCCGGACGGCTCGCCGCCGTCGAACTGGCAGTCGGTGTTCGGCGGCCCGGCCTGGACCTGGGATGCGCGGCGCGGCCAGTACTACATGCACAATTTCCTGGCATCCCAACCTCAGTTGAACGTCAGGAACCCGGCGGTGCAGGACGCCCTGATCGCGGCGGCCCGCTTCTGGCTGGACAAGGGGGTAGACGGCTTCCGCCTGGACGCCATCAACTTCGCCATCCACGACCCGTCCCTGCGCGACAACCCGCCCATCGCCGACGGCAAGAAGCGGACGCGCCCGTTCGACTTCCAGGACAAGATCTACAACCAGTCACACCCGGACATCATCGGCTTCCTGAACCGCATCCGCGCCCTGACCGACAGCTATGAGGGCCGGTTCACGGTCGCGGAGGTCGGCGGCGATCACGCCGATCGCGAGATGAAGGAATTCACCGCCGGGAACGACCGCCTGCACTCGGCCTATGGCTTCCTCTACCTCTACGCCGACGCGCTGAAGAGCGAACTGATCGGCATCGGCGATGGGATGTGGCCGGATCAGCAGGGCGAAGGCTGGCCGTCCTGGACCTTCTCCAACCACGATGCGCCGCGCGCGGTGTCGCGTTGGGCCCAGGGTCGCGACGAGAAGGCCTTCTCGGAAATGGCCCTGCTGCTGCTGATGTGCCTGCGCGGCAATGTCTTCGTCTATCAGGGCGAAGAGCTGGGCCTGCCCCAGGCTCAGGTGCCGTTCGAGCGGCTGGTCGATCCCGAGGCCATCGCCAACTGGCCTCAGACTCTGGGTCGCGACGGCGCCCGCACGCCGATCCCCTGGATCGCCTCGGCGCCCAACGCCGGCTTCTCGACGGTGGAGCCGTGGCTGCCGGTCGATCCGCGTCACCTGCCGCTGGCGGTGGATGCGCAGGAGGCGGACCCGACCTCGGTCCTGCACGCCGCGCGCCGCATCATCGCCCTGCGTCAGGCTCATCCGGCGCTGCGGATCGGCGGGCTGGAGATCGAGAGCGCGGGCGACCTGGTGGTCTTCCGCCGGTTCGAACGGGCCGAGGGCGGCGAGCGTCTGCTGTGCGTGTTCAACCTGGGCTTTACGGCCATGGACTGGTCTGCGCCTGCCGGCGCGCGCCGGATCGCGGCGGTCAACTGGACCGAGGCGGACGGATCGACGCTGAGGCCGCTGGCCGGCCTGATCTTCGCCGACGCCGGATGACGGGGTCAGCCGCCGCAGGTCTCGCGAACGATCAACTCGGTCGGAACGCGCTCGGAACGGCCTGCTGCGGCGCCGCCGTGATCCAGCAGTTTGGACACCATCAACCGGCCGGCCTTCATGGTGTCCTGGGCGATGGTGCTGAGCGCAGGGCGCGAGTAGCGGCTGAACGGCACATTGTCGAAACCGATGACCGAGACCTGGCCCGGCACCTCGATCCCGGCGTGCAGCAACGCCCTAACAGCTCCGAGCGCGATCTGGTCGGACGCGGCCACGACACCGTCGAAATCCAGTCCGCGCCGTATCAGGGCGTCCACGGCGGCCTCGGCGGATTCGACCTCGAAATGGGCGGGCACGATCAGATCGGCGTCCGCTTCCAGTCCCGCCTGGTTCAGTGCGTCGACATAGCCGCGATGGCGCTGCATGGCCTCGGGCGGATCCAGATCGCCCAGGAAGACGATGCGCTTTCGCCCCAGCCGCGCCAAATGCAGGGTCGCGCGGCGACCGCCCGAGATATTGTCCGAGCCGATGGAGCAATAGTCCTGGTCGGGCAGTTCGGCGCCCCAGACGACGAAACGATGGTCGGCGTCGACCAGACGGTTGAAGGCCGAGTGCAGGCTGGACTGGCCCAGGAAGATCACGCCGTCCGCACGGCTGGTGTTCAGCGCGGCCGACAGCTCGTCATAGTTGGCGGGCGAGATATGGCTCATCAGCAGGTCGCAGCCGCGTTCGCGCGCCGCCTCGCCCACCCCGGCCAGAAGCTCCAGGAAGAAGGGGTCGCTGAGGCGCCCTTCGCGCCCCTGCGGACGCGGCACGACGAGGGCGATCGTGCCCTGGGCGCCGATCGGACCGGCGGGCATGTGGCGGCGGAACGGATAGTCGTGTTCCTTCGCCAGCTTCCAGATCGTCTGTTTGGTGCGGTCGTTGACGGCGGGACTGTCGTTCAGCGCGCGCGAGGCGGTGGCGATGGACACGCCGGCCAGGCGGGCGATGTCTTCCAGACGGGTTGTCTTGCGGCTCAAGGTCGCGGGTCCTCACAGCAGCATGGCGACGCTGCAAAATTTTCTGCAAATATTTCAGCCACCGTTCGCGGCGGTTGGCAAGAGGCGGCGTAACGGAGTTCCCATGATGAAACGCAGATCTTTCCTGGCCCTCGGCGGCGTGTCGATCCTGGCGTTCGGGGCCAGCGGCGTGCGCGCCCAGACGACGCCGACCCACGCCCGCGCATCGTCGCCCGGCGGCGTGCTGACGGTCGAGGCCTTCACCGACAACGACGGCCGGCCGATGTATTCGGTTCTGCGCCAGGGCCGGGTCGTGGTGGCCCCGTCCAAGCTGGGCTTCCTGCTGACCGACGCCCCCGCCATCGAGCGCGGCCTGGCCATCACCGCCGGTCAGCCGGTCACGGTCGATGAGACTTGGGAGCAGCCGTGGGGCGAGCGTCAGTTCATCCGCAACCACTACAACGAATGGCGCGTCGCCTATGCCGAGACCGGCGGCCTGCGACGCCGCGTGGACGTGGTCTTCCGCCTTTACGACGACGGTCTGGGCTTCCGTTACGAGTTCCCGCAGCAGGCTGGCCTGACCACCGTCCGGATAGGTTCGGAGATCACCGAGTTCAACCTGGCCGAAAACGGCGAGGCCCTGTGGTGCCCGGCCTGGGAGTGGAACCGCGAGGAATATCTCTACAGCCGCACGCCCATCGATGCGGTCGGCAGCGCCCAGACGCCGATGACGGTTCGAGGCCAGTCGGGCCTGCACGTCTCCATCCACGAGGCCGCCTGCATCGACTACGCAGGGATGAACCTGCGCCGGTCGGAGGAAACGAAGTTCCGCGCTCAGCTGACGCCGGGCCTCACCAATGCGGCGGTGGTGCGCGAGGCGCCGTTCAACACGCCCTGGCGAACCCTGCAAATCTCAGACAGCGCCTCGGGCCTGCTGGATTCCAGCCTGATCCTGAACCTGAACGAGCCCAACAAGCTGGGTGACGTCAGCTGGTTCAAGCCGATGAAATACGTCGGCGTCTGGTGGGAAATGCACCTGGACCTGAAGACCTGGAACTCCGGGCCCAAGCACGGCGCGACCACCGAGAATGCGATCAAACACATCGACTTCGCCGCCAAGCACGGGCTGGGCGGGGTGCTGGTCGAAGGCTGGAACAAGGGCTGGGACGGCCAGTGGTTCGCCAACGGCGCGGACTTCAGCTTCACCGAGGCCTATCCCGACTTCGATATCGAAGCGGTCTGCACCCACGCGCGGTCCAAGGGCGTGCAGCTGATCGGCCACCACGAGACCGGCGGCAACGCCTTCCACTATGAGCAGCAGCTCGAACCGGCCATGGCCCTGTATGAACGCCTCGGCGTCCATTCGGTGAAGACCGGTTACGTCGCCGACGCGCAAGGCGCCCGCGTCGCCGGGCCGGACGGACAGATGGTGATGGCCTGGCACGAGAGCCAGGCGATGGCGCAGCACCATATGCGCGTGATCGAGGCCGGCTATCGCCACAAGGTCGCCGTCAACGCTCACGAGCCGTTCAAGGACACCGGCCTTCGCCGCACCTATCCCAACATCATCAGCCGCGAGGGCCAGCGCGGGATGGAATATTCGGCTTGGGGCAATCCCGGCAATCCGCCCGAGCATGAGCCGAACCTGGTGTTCACCCGCCTGCTGGCCGGGCCGATGGACTATACGCCCGGCATCTTCGGCATGGAGACGCGCAGCCCCGGCGGAGTGCAGACGACCTGGGCCAAGCAGCTGGCGCTTTATGTCGTGATCTACAGCCCGATCCAGATGGCGGCGGACCTGCTGATCAACTACGAGGCCAACCCTGGCCCGTTCCAGTTCATCAAAGATGTGCCGGTCGACTGGAGCGAGAGCCGCACGCTGGACGCCGCCATGGGCGACTATGTCGTCACGGTTCGCAAGCAGCGCGGCACGGATGTCTGGGCCCTGGGCGCCGTCACCGACGAGCATCCGCGCGTCCTGAAGGCCCCGCTGGATTTCCTGGACGCCGGCCGTCGATATCGGGCCGAAATCTATCGCGACGGGCCCAACGCCGACTATCGCGGCAAGCGCGAGGACATCGTCATCCAGCAGCGCGAGGTGACGTCGTCTGACACCCTGACCCTGGCGCTGGCCCCCGGCGGCGGTCAGGCGATCCGGTTCGTGCCGGTCGGTCGGGCGCGACGCGGATGACCCTGCTCTCGCACCGCCCGCGCCTGTCCGGCCTGGCGATCTGGAACATGTGCGTCGGCTTCTTCGGCATCCAGATCGGCTTCGGCCTGCAGAACGCCAACACCAGCCGGATCTTCCAGACGCTGGGGGCCGAGGTCGACAGCCTGGCGATCCTGTGGATCGCCGCGCCGCTGACGGGTCTGCTGGTCCAGCCGATCATCGGCCATTTCAGCGACAAGACCTGGACGCGATTCGGCCGGCGGCGGCCCTATTTCCTGGTCGGGGCCATCGCCACCACCCTGGCGCTAATCGCCATGCCCAACAGCCCCAGCCTGTGGTTCGCTGCGGCCATGCTGTGGATCATGGACGCCTCGATCAACATCACCATGGAGCCGTTCCGCGCCTTCGTCGGCGACAACCTGCCGGAGGAGCAGCGCACCGCAGGCTATGCGATGCAGAGCTTCTTCATCGGCGCCGGCGCGGTCTTCGCCTCGGTCCTGCCGTGGCTGTTGTCCAACGTCTTCGATATCGCCTCGACCGCCGAGGCGGGCGTGGTGCCCCTGTCGGTCAAGATCGCCTTCTACGTCGGCGCCGCCGGCCTGTTCTCGGCCGTGCTGTGGACGGTGCTGTCGACCAAGGAATACAGCCCCGAACAGATCGCGGCCTTCGAACGCGCCCGAGACGATGCGCCGACCGCGCCCGTCGAGGCCGAAGCGCCGGCCCGCAGCGTCCAGGGCTGGATGACATCGGGCCTGGTGTGCGCCGTACTCGGCGGGCTGGGTTTCGTGCTGATCGGCGCGCTCGATCTGGAGAAGGAGCTGCTGATCCTGGCGGGCTTCTTCGCCGGGTTCGGCCTGCTGCAGATCGCCGTGGGCATGATGCAGCGTCGCCGCATCACCAACGCCGCGACCGAAATCTTGAACGACATCTTCCGCATGCCCGAGACGATGCGCGGCCTGGCTGTCGTCCAGTTCTTCAGTTGGTTCGCTCTGTTCGCCATGTGGATCTACACCACCGCGGCCGTGACCCGCGTCCATTACGGCGCGACCGACACCACCTCGGCCGCCTACGCCACGGGCGCGGACTGGGTGGGGGTTCTGTTCGGGGTCTACAACGGCGTGGCGGCCCTGGCGGCCTTCACCCTGCCGGTCATCGCCAAACGGATCGGACGAAAGGCGACCCACGCGCTGATGCTGCTGCTTGGCGCAGCCGGCCTGTTCGGCGTCTTCGCCATCCGCGAGCCCGGACTGCTTTGGCTGCCGATGATCGGCGTCGGTTTCGCCTGGGCGTCGATCGTCTCCATGCCCTACGCCATCCTGTCGGCGGCGGTGCCGGACCGAAAAATGGGCGTCTATATGGGCGTCTTCAACATCTTCATCGTCGTGCCCCAGCTGTTGGCCGCCACGGTTCTGGGCCTGATCCTGAAGACCCTGTTCGATGGCCAAGCGATCTGGGCCCTGGTGCTGGGCGCCGTCTCCTTCGTCCTGGCCGCCGCCAGCGCGCTGATGGTCAGGGAGCATCGCGGATGAACCGTCGGGGTCTTCTGGCCCTCATGGCCGCCCTGCCCTTCGCCGGCGCGGCGCGTGCTGAGGGCGCCATCGCGGGCGGGCGGCTGGTGCTGCATGAGGCGGTCGCGTCGGCCCATGTGAAGGCGCGCAACGTCTCGGTCTGGCTGCCGCCCGGATATGAGGCGTCCGACGCCGCCTGGCCTGTTCTCTACATGCACGACGGCCAGAACCTGTTCGATCCGGCCACGGCCAACTTCGGCGAATGGGGCGTGGACGAGCATCTGACGCGGCTGATCGAAAGCGGTGAGGTGCGGACGCCGATCGTGGTGGGGATCTGGAACACCGACCTGCGGCTGAGGGAATATGTCCCCGCCGACCTGATCGCCGCCCTGCCCGCCGACATGCGCGACGAGGTCCAGGCCATTTACGGCGGCCCGTCCTTGTCCGACGGCTATCTGCGGTTCCTGGTCGAGGAGTTGAAGCCCTTCATCGACGGCGCCTACCGCACCTTGAGCGGGCCGCTGGACACGATGATCGCCGGCTCCAGCATGGGCGGCCTGATCTCGATGTATGCGGTGATGAAACGGCCGCAGGTCTTTTCGGCCGCCGCCTGTCTGTCCACCCATTGGCCGCTGAAGGTCGAAGGGCTTAAGCCCGGCGCGACGCTGGACGCCTGGCGCGAACGCCTGGTCGCCGCCTGGACCGACGTGATCGAACGCGGCCTGCCCGAAGCGGGCGACCACCGCTTCTACTTCGACCGGGGTGACGAGACGCTGGATCAGTTCTACGCCGTCTTCCAGACCCAGGTAGATCAGACTTTCCGCCGTCGCGGCTATGGGCCCGGCGACTTCCGCAGCCTGGTCTTCCCCGGCGCTCAGCACAATGAAGCGTCCTGGAACCAGCGCCTGGACGTGCCTCTGACCTTCCTTCTTTCCCCCGCCCCCACGCGCAACCCGTGAGGACCACAATGCGTCACTTCCGTACCTTCTGCCTGGCCGGCGCCGCCGGCCTGGCCCTCGCTTCCGCCGCAAGCGCCCAATCGGGCGTCGCCCCCGGCGCGCCCGGCGCCCCGCCCGTCTGGTCCAGCGCGGCGAAAACCGGCGCCGGCGCCTCTTACGAGGCCTATGTTGATGGCCAATATCGCGACGGCGGCCCGACCGGCGCGGTGTCCAAGGTCTGGTATTCCATCGCCGACGGCGTCCTGACCGAGACCATGTACGGCCTGATCCATGAGGCCCAGATCAAGGCGCTGCGCTTCGCGGGCGTGACCCAGGACGGTCTGGTCGTCGAAGGCGACGACACCACCAGCCGCACAGAATATCTGCACGTCGACGAACAGGGGCGTCCGCTCTCGCCGGCTTATCGCGTCACGACGCAGGACAAGAACGGCCGCTTTGAGATCGAAAAGCAGATCTTCAGCGATCCCGACCGCAACGCCCTGGTGTTGCGCGTCACCATCACGGCGCTGAAGGGCGATGTGACGCCCTATCTGATGCTGGAGCCGCACATCGCGAATACCGGCGTCGACGATCGGGGCGCGGTGACGCGCGACGGTTTCCACGCCTGGGAAGGCGACACCCACCTGTTCCTGAAGCCCAGCGAGGCCTTCGAAAAGGCCAGCGTCGGCTTCGTCGGCGCCTCGGACGGCCTGACGGATCTGAAGGACGGCAAGCTGGACTGGACCTACGCCTCCACCGGCGATCAGGCCGGCAACACGATGATGACCGGGGCCCTGCCGCGCCTGCGCCAAAGCAGCCGGATCACGCGCGACTTCGTCATCGGCTTCGGCGCGAGCGAGGCTGAGGCGCGCGCGGCTGCGGACGGTTCGTTCGCGACCGGTCTGGACGAAGTGCTGGCCCGCTTCAACGGCGAGGGCGAGCGCGTGGGTTGGGAGGATTATGTCGGTTCTCTCACCGAGCTGCCGCGCATCGCCGAGCAGGCGACCGACGGCGGCAAACTGGCCTACGCCTCGGCTCTGATGCTGAAGGTTCAGGAGGATCGCACCCACGCCGGCGCCCTGATCGCGTCACTGTCGAACCCGTGGGGCGACACGGTGGACGCGTCGAAGTCCTCGACCGGCTACAAGGCCGTCTGGCCGCGTGACTTCTATCAGGTGGCGATGGCTCTGGCGGCGCTAGGCGACAAGGAGACGCCGCTGGCGGCCTTCAACTATCTGCCCCAGGTCCAGGTCGGCCCGAACACGCCCGGCAACACCGGCGCCGGCGGCTGGTTCCTGCAGAAGACGCACGTCGATGGCGAACTGGAGTGGGTCGCGGTCCAGTTGGACCAGACCGCCATGCCGATCATGCTGGGCTATCGTCTGTGGAAGATGGGCTGGCTGTCCGACGCCCAGATGACCGAACACTATCGGTCCATGCTGAAGCCGGCGGCCGACTTCCTGGTGGACGGCGGCAAGATCGGGCTGATGTGGAACGACGCGGAGATCAAGCCGCCCTTCACCCAGCAGGAACGCTGGGAGGAGCAGCAGGGCTATTCGCCTTCCAGCACCGCCGCCGTGGTCGCGGGCCTGACGGTCGCCGCTGAAATGGCGCGCGCCTCGGGCGACGCCGCCGACGCGACGCGCTACCAGATCGCGGCCGACAGCTATGCGTCCAAGATCGAAGACCGGATGTTCACCACCAACGGCGACTTCGGCGACGGTCGCTACTTCATCCGCATCACTCAGAACGAAAACCCGAACGACAAGGCCCCGATCGGCGCCGCCAATGGCCAGATCGCGCCGGCGGAAGACCGGGTCGTGGACGGCGGCTTCCTAGAACTGGTGCGCTATGGGGTGCGCAAGGCCGACGATCCGCACATCCTGTCCACCCTGCCCGTCTATGACGATCAGTCGCTGGAGCCGCTCTATCGCGTCCGCTACGACTTCGGTCCCGAGGGCGACAAGACGCCGGGCTGGCGCCGTTATGGCGTCGATGGCTATGGCGAGGACCATGTGACGGGCGCAAACTACGGCGTCGGCGGGGAAATGAGCCCTGGCCAGCGCGGTCGGGTCTGGCCCTTCTTCACGGGCGAGCGCGGTCACTATGAACTGGCCCGCGTCAGCGTGAACGGCGCCCCCTCGGCCGCCGACATCGCCGCCATCCGTCAGACCTATGTGCGCGGCATGGAGCGGTTCGCCAACGGCGGGTTGATGCTGGCCGAACAGGTGTGGGACGGCGTCGGAAACCCGACGGCCAAGGATTACGACGTGGGTCAGAATACGGACTCGGCGACGCCCCTAGCCTGGACCCACGCGGAATATCTGAAGCTGCTGCGGTCGCTCGCCGACGGCAAGGTCTGGGACAGCTACGACCCCGTCCACGACCGCTACGCCCGCTGATACGAAAACGGCCCCGGAGATCGCTCTCCGGGGCCGTACTCATTTCGGGCTGGCGCGGCTCAGAAGGTGAGCTTCACCGCGCCGACGATGCGGTCTTCGGCGCCGGGCACGCCGTCCACATCGGTGTCGTGATAGCGGACATCGAGGCCCACCTTGTCGGTCAGGGCATAGCCGACGCCGACATTCCAGGTGGTGTAGTCGTCGCTGACGTCCAGCCATTGCTTGCCGAGCGCGCCCGACACCGTCCACTTGGGCGCCGGCGAGAAGGCGGCGTTGACCTCGGCATAGGTCGCCTCGTCGTCGATGCCGAAGAAGTCGGGCGAGTAATAGACGGCCGCGCCGAAGGTCGCAGGGCCGACCGCGCGCGAGGCCGCAGCCTTGAACTCGGCGTAGTTATAGTCTGCGCCGTCCGGCTCCCCGACATACAGATAGCCGATCACGCCGAAGTCGAGCGCGAAGCCGCCGGCCTCGGCACGATAGCCGCCGTAGAGATCGACCTCCGCATCGGTGTCGTCGCCGAAATCGACGTTGGAGGCCCAAGCCCCGGCGTAGAAGCCGCCCGACGTCAGGTCGACGCCGCCCTGAATGGCGGGATCTTCACCGGTCTGGCTGAAGCCGCGGAAGACATAGTCGCTGACGACACCGACGTTCCAGGCGACATCGACGGTGCTCTGGGCCGAGGCCGGCGCGGCGAGGCCGATCAGTCCTGCGGCGAGCGTTGCGGCGGCGGCCGCGCAGATGATGGTTTTTTTCATAGTCTATCCCCTTGTTGTCGTTATTCGAGGTCGAGGCCGGGCGCGGGTTTGGGAGCCGCGCCCGGTCTCAGCTCAGTGTTCCAGCGCCTCGCCATGCAGCGAGGTGTCCAGACCGGCGGCCTCTTCCGCCTCGCTCACGCGCAGGCCCGTGGTGAACTTGCAGATAAACAGGATGATCAGGGTGCCGACGGCGCTGTAGACGATGGTCCACAGCAGGCCCAGGGCCTGGGCGCCGACGTTGGCGCCTTCCGACAGGCTGTTGATCGCGGTCGTGGCGAACACGCCGGTCAGCAGGGCGCCGATCAGGCCGCCCGCGCCGTGGATGCCGAAGGCGTCCAGGCTGTCGTCGTAGCGCAGCAGCTTCTTGATCCACACCGACGAGGCGTAGCAGGCCGGGCCGGCGATCAGACCGATGATGACTGCGCCCTTGGGGTCGACGAAGCCGGCCGCCGGGGTGATGGCGACCAGACCGGCGACGACGCCCGACAGCATGCCGATCAGCGAGACCTTCTTCTTCTCGATATATTCGACGACCTTCCAGGTCAGGGCGGCGGCGGCGGCGGCCAGGATGGTGTTCAGCAGCGCCACGCCCATCAGATCGTTGGCGGCGCCCGCCGAACCGGCGTTGAAGCCGATCCAGCCGACCAGCAGCAGCGAGGCGCCGATCATGGTCAGGACGGGGTTGTGGGCGGTGATGACCTCTGTGCCATAACCCTTACGGCGACCCAGGAAGATGGCGCACACCAGGCCCGCGACGCCCGAATTGACGTGAACGACGGCGCCGCCCGCGAAGTCCAGCACGCCCGCCGAACCGAGGAAACCGCCGCCCCAGACCCAGTGGCAGATCGGCGCATAGACCAGCAGCGACCACAGGGCGGTGAACAGCAACAGCGCCGAATATTTGAACCGCTCGGCGAAGGCGCCGGTGATCAGCGCCGGTGTGATGATGGCGAAGGTCATCTGGAAGGAGATGAACAGGAATTCGGGAATGCCCGGCAGCAGGGCGTTGGCTGTCTTCAGCGACACGCCGTTCAGGAACAGCATGTCCAGGCTGCCGATGAAGGGCTGAAGGCCGGCGCTCTCGTTCTTGCCAAAGGCCAGGCTGTAGCCGGCGATGAACCATACCAGGGACACCACGGCGAAGACGCCGACGGACTGGGTGATGGTGGCGATGACGTTCTTCTTGCGCACCATGCCGCCATAGAACAGCGCCAGACCGGGGAGGGTCATCAGCAGAACCAGGGCGGTCGAGGTGCCGAGCCATGAGGCGCCGGCGCTGTCCAGCTCAAGCGCGGCCTGGTGGCCGAGCAAGGCGGGCGCGGCGCCCTGCGCATTCGCCGCGCCGGCAGCCATCAGACAGAGTGTGGGAAGTAGGAGCGCAGCCGCTCCCGTAAGTCGTTTCGTGGTCTGCGACATGAGCTAGTACCCCCTATGCAATCTCGCAGTTGCGAAGATTTTACCGCATTTGCGATAGGCGCAAGGGGCTAGACCGTGAACGGCGCAACTTTCTTGCAACGGTCATGAAGAAAAAGAACAGGGCCGCACGATCTTGCGATGCTGCGGCCCGATATCAGATTTTTTATGCCGACAAAGCCAAGCTGAGCGGCAGGATTTTCAGCTTCAGTTTAAGCCGTCAGGCCCAGTGCATTTGCACCCGGTGCGCTGCCGCCCAGTGGATGGCGCGGATGGCGTCGATGACGGCTTCGGTCGCCGCGCGCGTGCCCAGTGCGCCGCCCAGATCGGCCGTCACGGCGCCGGCCGCCAGAACCGCCGCGACGGCGGCCTCGATGGAATCAGCCTCGTCCTCCAGTTTCAGGCTGTGACGCAGCAGCAGGGCTGCCGACAGGATGGTCCCAACCGGATTGGCCAGATCCTGACCGGCGATGTCCGGCGCCGAGCCGTGGATCGGCTCGAACAGACCCGGCCCGCCCGCGCCCAGCGACGCCGACGGCAACAGGCCGATAGAGCCGCCCAGAACAGAGATCTCGTCCGACAGGATGTCGCCGAACATGTTTTCGGTCAGGATGACGTCGTATTCGCGTGGCTTGCGGATCAGGTGCATGGCCATGGAGTCTACCAGGGCGTGCTCCAGGGTGATGTCTGGGAACTCCTCGGCATGGATGCGGGTCACGACCTCGCGCCACAGACGGCTGGTCTCCATCACATTGGCCTTGTCGACCGAGGTCACCTTGCCGCGACGCTGTTGGGCGGTCTGGAAGGCGGCGCGGGTCACCCGCTCGATCTCCGGCACGGTGTATTCGCACAGGTCGGTGGCGCGATCGGCGGTGCGGGTCTTCTCACCGAAATAGACGCCGCCGGTCAGTTCGCGGAAGACGATCAGATCGACGCCCTCGACGATCTCCTTCTTCAGCGGGGAGCGGTGCGCCAGCACCGGCGACACCTGCAACGGCCGCAGATTGGCGAACAGGCCCATCGCCTTGCGGATCGCCAACAGTCCCTGTTCCGGACGCGCCTTGCCGCCATCCCATTTCGGCCCGCCGACCGCGCCCAGCAGCACGGCGTCGGACGCGACGCAGGCGGCGCGCGTGGCCTCTGGCAAAGGCTCGCCCGTCTCGTCGATGGCCGCGCCGCCGATCAGATGCTCGGCGAACTCGAAATGGTGACCATAGAAGTCGCCGATGACCCGCAAGACATCACGCGCGGCCCGTGTGACCTCCGGTCCAACACCATCGCCGGGCAGCAGGACGATGTTGTAGGTCTTGGTGGCGGCGGTGCTCATCTTACGGTCTCTTTCGATCGCTCGTAGGCTTCGATTTCAGGCATGTTTGATTGCAGCCAGCCCAGGGTGTCCACCCCGTCCAGCAGGCATTGACGGGCGAAGGATTCGACCCCGAACGGCACAGGTTCGGCATTGCCGCGCTGGATCTGATTGGCCTGGAGGTCGATCGTGACCGGCTGGTCCGGCTGCGACGCCAGATCGTCCCAAACCGCCTGGCTGACGACGATGGGCAGCAGGCCGTTTTTCAGCGCATTCGATGTAAAAATGTCAGCGATTTCGGTCGAGATCACCGCCCGGAACCCGTAGTCCAGCAGCGCCCAAGGCGCATGTTCGCGCGACGAACCGCAGGCGAAGTTCCGGCCCGCCAGCAGGATGCGATGCTCAGCCGGGTCTATCCGGTTCAGAATGGCCTCGGGTTTTTCCGAGCCGTCGTCCTCGTAACGCCAGTCATAGAAGGCGGCCTTGCCCAGCCCTTCGCGCGTGGTCGTGGTCAGGAAGCGCGCCGGAATGATCTGGTCGGTGTCGATATTGGCCTGGCTCAAGATCACGGTCTTGGAGGTCAGCACCTGGAACGGTTCAGACATGCTCGACCTCCTTCAGAAAGACGCGCGGATCGGTCAGCACTCCGGCCACCGCCGTCGCCGCCGCCGTCGCTGGACTGGCCAGGATGGTGCGGGCGTCCTTGCCCTGGCGGCCTTCGAAATTGCGGTTCGAAGTGGATACGGCCAGTTGGCCCGGCGCGACGAAATCACCGTTCATGGCGATGCACATCGAGCAGCCGGGAATGCGCCATTCGGCCCCGGCGGCGATGAAGACCTGATCCAGGCCTTCGGCCTCGGCGTCGCGACGCACGGCCTCGGACCCCGGCACCACCAGCATGCGCAGGCCCGGTTTGACCTTGCGGCCACGCAGCACCTCGGCGGCGGCGCGGAGATCGGGCAGGCGCCCGTTGGTGCAGGAGCCGATGAAGACGACATCCACCGGCTGGTCGGTCGTCGCCTCCCCGGCGGTGAAACCCATATAGGCGATGGCCTTGCGGTCTGAGTCTGACTGGGGTTGCGGCACGGGCGAGCCGATGGGCGCGCCCGCATCCGGCGTCGTGCCCCAGGTCGCCATGGGTCGGATAGCGGCGCCGTCGATGGTCACTTCCTTGTCGAAGACCGCGCCCGGATCGCTGGACAGTTTCAGCCATTCGGCCGTCGCCGCCTCATAGTTGGCGGGGACGTGCTTGCGGCCGCGCAGCCAGTCGATGGTGGTCTGGTCCGGGGCGATCATGCCCGCCCGCGCGCCGGCCTCGATGGACATGTTGCACAGGGTCATGCGCCCTTCCATGTCCAGCGACCGCACCGCCTCGCCCGCGTATTCGATGACATAGCCGGTGCCGCCGCCGAAACCGATGGCGGCGATGACGGCCAGGGCGACATCCTTGCCCGACACGCCCGGCTGCAGTTGGCCGTCCACCGTCACCCGCATGGCCCTGGCCTTGCGCTGCAACAGACATTGGGTCGCCAGCACATGGCCGACCTCGGACGTGCCGATGCCGAATGCCAGCGCCCCGAAGGCGCCGTGCGTCGCCGTATGGCTGTCGCCGCAGACCACCGTCATGCCCGGCTGGGTCAGGCCCAGCTCAGGCCCCATGACATGGACCACGCCGCGATCGTCCGAATCCCACCCTGCCAGCGGCACGCCGTGGGCGGCGCAGTTACGCTCCAGAGTATGGACCTGAGCCTCGGCCTGGGCCGTGACATAGGGTTTCAGCCCGTTCAGCCCCGCCGGCAGCGTGGGCGTCGAATGATCCAGCGTCGCATAGGTCCGGTCGGGACGGCGCACCCTCAGCCCGCGCGCCTCGATCTCGCTGAAGGCCTGGGGGCTGGTGACTTCGTGGACCAGATGCAGGTCGACATACAGCACCCCCGGCGTATCGGCCGTTTCCGTCCGCACGACATGGGCGTCCCAGACCTTGTCGAACAGGGTTTTGGGATCAGGCATATTGGGCCACGACCTCGGACACGCCGTCGACCCGGTCGATGATGGCGATCAGTTCCGCATCGTTGATCTCGCCGATCTGGTCCGCGCGCTGTTTGAAGCCGACGATCACGGCCGCCAGGCGCTCGCCCTCGATGGGGCGGCCGATGGTCTCGGCGCGCTTGGCGATGGCGTGGCGGCCCGAGTGTTTGCCCAGCACGAACCAACTGCCCTCGAAGCCCACGTCCTGGGGCCGCATGATCTCGTAGGTGCGGCTGTCGGCCAGCATGCCGTGTTGATGGATGCCGGCTTCGTGGGCGAAGGCGTTGATGCCGACCACCGACTTGTTGCGGGCGATCACCGTCTCAGTGATCTCGCACAGAATCTTGGAGGCGCGGACCAAGTGGCGGCTGTCGGCGCCGGTGGTGACGCCATAACGGTCCTCGCGGACCTTCAGGGCCATGATGACTTCTTCGATCGAGGCGTTGCCTGCGCGTTCGCCGATGCCGTTGATCGCGCCCTCGACCTGACGGGCCCCACCCTCGATGGCGGCCAGAGAGTTGGCGACCGCCATGCCCAGGTCGTCGTGGCAGTGGGCCGAGAAGATCACGTGCGGATGGCGTTTTTTGATGCGCGCGGCCAGGGCGGCGAAGCGCTCGCGCACCTCTTCCGGGGTCGCATAGCCGACGGTGTCGGGGACGTTCAGAGTGCGCGCGCCGGCGTCGGCGGCAGCCTCCAGCACATCGGCCAGAAACTCCGGCTCGGTGCGGAAGGCGTCCTCGGCCGAGAACTCGACGTCGTCGAACAGGCTGCGGGCGTATTCCACCGACCGCACGGCCGTCGACAGCACCTCATTGGTGGACATCTTTAGTTTGGCGGAGCGGTGGATCGGGCTGGTGCCGATGAAGGTGTGGCACCGGCGGTGCGACTTCGGCGCCGGCGCCAGGGCGCGGAAGGTGGCGTCGATATCCTTCTCGTTGGCGCGCGACAGGGAGCAGAAGATCGGTCCATCGACCTCGCCGGCCACGCGGCGGATGCAGTCCTCGTCGCCGGGCGAAGCGGCGGCGAAGCCGGCCTCGATAACGTCGACGCCCAGGTCCCGCAGAACCTGGGCCATCTTCACCTTGGCCTGGGCGCTCATCGAGAAGCCCGGAGCCTGTTCCCCGTCCCGCATCGTCGTGTCGAAGACGATGACGCGGTTGGGATCGGCGGCGATCTCCTCTGTGCGGGATACGCCCGATACGCGTACGCTTTCGGGGGTAATCATTACGCGGCCTCGGATTGAATAATGTCGTTGCTGATGCGGCGCACGCCGAACAGCCGGTCGATCTGGCGACCCAGGTTGTCCATGCAGCGGCCGGCGTCGCGGCCGCGCACCGTCAGGGCGATGCGGCGGAAGGCGCCCTCGTCAGCCAGGGCCATGCCGTCGATGTGGAAGCCCCGGCGCTCCACCAGGCCGATGAGACGCTGAAGCGAACCGTCCGCGCGGTCGATCTGGATGTGGATCGTGTTGCTCATCTCAGGAGCCCTCCATCATTTCAGCATTGCTCTTGCCCGGCGGAACCAGCGGCCAGACATTGTCTCGGGGGTCGATGACCACATGGGCCAGGCAGGGACCGTCGGCGGCCAGCAGGCGCTGGATGCCGTCGGACACCTGATCGCGGCGATCGATGCGGAAGGCCTCGATGCCGAAAGCTTCGGCGACCTTCACGAAGTCCGGATTGTCGGACAGATCGATCTCGGAATAGTTCTCGGCGAAGAACAGCTCCTGCCACTGGCGCACCAGACCCAGGCTGGAATTGTCGATCAGCACGATCTTCAACGGGATGCCGTAACGCTTCAGCGTCGCCAGCTCCTGGATGTTCATCATGAAGCCGCCGTCGCCGGCGATGGTGACGACCGTCGCGGACGGATCGGCCAGCTTGGCGCCGATGCCGGCGGGCAGACCGAAGCCCATCGCGCCCAGACCGCCCGAGGTGATGTGGGCTTCCGGCTTGGCGAAACGGCAGTGCATGGCCGCCCACATCTGATGCTGGCCCACATCGCAGGCGGCGACGAAATCATCGCCCGCCGCTTCCGAGATTTCCTTCAGCAGGGCGGGCGCATAGACCCCCTCGCCCGGCGCGTCATAGCGGTGAGCGCCAGATTTGGCCGCACCTGCGCAGTCGTTGGCCCAGGCCTGGATGTCCAGCGCCGCGCCCGACCGCATCCGCGCCGTCAGCGCCTCAACGCCTTCGCGCAGCTCGCCGACGACGGCGACATTGGCGCTGCGCAGCTTGCCGACTTCCGATGCGTCGATGTCGAAATGAACGATGCGAGCGTTGGGCGCGAACTCGGCCAGCTTGCCCGTCGCGCGGTCGTCGAACCGGGCGCCGACGACGATCAGCAGATCGCTGTCCTGCACCGCGTGGTTGGCGGCGCGCGTGCCGTGCATGCCCAGCATGCCCAGCATGCCCGGCGCATCGGTCGGGATGGTGCCCAGGGCGTTCAGGGTCGAGACCTGGGGGATGCCGGTCGCGGCGACGAAGGCGCGCAGAGCCTCGGTCGCGCCGCCGATCTTCACTCCGCCGCCGATATAGACCAACGGCTTCTTCGCCGCCCGGATCGCGGCCTCGGCGGCGGCGATGGCGTCGTGATCGACGCGCGGCGTCTGGTTGGGAATGGAGAAACCGTAGTCCTCGCCGGTCGTCTCGAACTGCACATCCTTGGGCAGATCGACCAGAACCGGACCGGGGCGGCCCGAGCGAGCGATATGGAAGGCTTCCTCGATCGCGGCGGGAACCTCGGCGGCCGAGCGGACCAGGATCGAATGTTTCACGATCGGCAGGGTGACGCCCAGGATGTCGATTTCCTGGAAGGCGTCGGTGCCCATCAACCCTTGGGCGACGTTGCCGGTGATGCAGACCATCGGCACCGAATCCATCATCGCATTGGCGATGCCGGTGACCAGGTTGGTGGCGCCGGGACCCGAGGTGGCCATGCACACCCCGACCCGCCCGCTCTTCCTGGCATAGGCGTCGGCGGCGAAGGCCGCGCCCTGCTCATGGCGGACCAGGATGTGCTTCAGCTTGGAGCCGGCTAGGGCGTCATAGACCGGCATGATGGCGCCGCCCGGATAACCGAACACCACCTCCACCCCCAGCCGCTCCAGGGTGGAAACCAGCAGGCGCGCCCCCGATTGGGGGGCGGCCTCGGCTTGAGGTTTGAAGGCGGCGGCGGTCATCAGGGTCATCCGGTCTTGTGCTGGCTCAGGCCGCCTCGGCCTTGGGCGTGTTCAGCCAGGCCATGCGCTCGCGCAGACGCGCGCCGACCTGTTCGATCTGGCTTTCGCGGTCCGCCTTCAGCCAGGCCTCGTACTGCGGCTTGCCGGCCTCGTTCTCGGTGATCCAGTTGCGCGCGAACGTGCCGTCCTGGATCTCGTCCAGGATGGTCTTCATGCGGGCCTTGGTCTCCTCGTTGACCACGCGCGGGCCGCTGGCGACGGCGCCGTATTTGGCCGTTTCCGAGATGAAGTGGTGCATCTTGGAGATGCCGCCTTCGTAGAACAGGTCCACGATCAGCTTCAGTTCGTGCAGGCATTCGAAATAGGCGATCTCGGGCTGGTAGCCGGCCTCGACCAGGGTGTTGAAACCCTGGATGACCAGTTCCTTGGCGCCGCCGCACAGGACTGCCTGTTCGCCGAACAGGTCGGTCTCGGTCTCTTCGCGGAAGGTGGTCTCCAGCAGACCGCCGGTCGCGCCGCCATTGCCCTTGGCGTAACCCATGGCCCGGTCGCGGGCCTTGCCGGTCGCGTCCTTCTCGATGGCGAACAGCGAAGGCACGCCGCGACCGCGCTGGAACTCGCGGCGGACCAGATCGCCCGGCCCCTTGGGCGCCACCAGGATGACGTCCATGTCCTCGCGCGGTTTGACGCGCTCGTAGATGATCGAGAAGCCGTGGGCGAACAGCAGGGCCGAGCCTTGCTTGGCGTTCGGCTCGACGATGTCGCGATAGACCTCGCCCTGGACCATGTCCGGCGTCAGGATGGCGATGATGTCGGCGCCCTTGACGGCCTCGGCCGGCTCGGCGGTCGCGATGCCGTCCTCGGTGGCGTGTTTCCAGCCCGTGCCGCCGTGACGGACGCCGGCGACCACGTCATGGCCGCTGTCGCGCAGGTTCTGGGCGTGAGCCCTGCCCTGCGAGCCATAGCCGATGATGGCGATGCGCTGACCGGCGATGGCGCCCGGCTTGATGTCTTCATTGGTGTAGATGGTGATGGCCATGGGGATCAGGCGTCCTGAGCAGCGTTGGTCTTGTGGGATGCCGGAACTTGAGCCGGCGGCGGGTTGGGAATGGTGACGGCGCCCTGGGCGGCCGAGGCGACCGAGGCGCGGTATTTGGCGAAGACGCCTCGCGCCGGGCGGACTACGTGGGGCGTAAAGCCCGCCCGGCGCGTCGCCAGGTCGACATTGACGTCGATCCGGCGGTTGGTGACGTCGATGGTGATGCGGTCACCATCGCGAATGAGGGCGATCGGGCCGCCGACGGCGGCTTCCGGCGAGACATGGCCGGCGACGAAGCCGTAGCTGGCGCCCGAGAACCGGCCGTCGGTCAGCAGGGCGACATTGTCGATCTTGCGGCCCTTCAGGGCGGCGGTGACCTGCAGCATCTCGCGCATGCCGGGACCGCCCTTGGGTCCTTCGTAGCGGATGATGATGACGTCGCCCTCACCGACCGAGCCGTCCTGCACGGCGTGGAAGGCGTCTTCCTCGGAGTCGAAAACGCAGGCCGGGCCTTCGAACGTATCGACCTTGTGACCCGTCAGCTTGATGACCGCACCTTCGGGAGCGACGTCGCCGTAGATGACTGCGAAGCTGCCGCGTTCCATCACCGGCGCGTCGAAGGATGTGACCACAACCTGGCCCGGCGTCTCCTCGGCCTCGGCCGCCTCGACGAACAGACTGCGGCCGGTGACGGTGGGGGTATTCACGATCTTGCCGGCCTCGGCCATCCGCTGGGTGACCAGGCGGGTGCCGCCAGCGGCGAACAGGTGCGAGGCCAGGAAACGGCCGCCCGGCTTCAGGTCGCAGATGACCGGCGCCTCGACGCAGGCCTGATGGCAGTCCTCGACGCCGAAATCGACGCCGGCTTCCGCCGCGATGGCCGTCAGGTGCATGACCGCATTGGTCGACCCGCCCGACGCCGAGACGGCGACGGCGGCGTTCTTCAGGCTGGCGCGGGTGATGTATTTGCGGGCCGTGTCGCCGGCGAAGACACGCTCGACGATGATGCGGCCGCAACGCTCGCCCTCGGCCGCCTTGTTCGGATCGACGGCGGGCACGTCATTGGCGCCCATGGGGCTGATGCCCATGACCGACAGGGCCATAGCCATGGTGTTGGCCGTGAACTGACCGCCGCAGGCGCCGGCGCCGGGGCAGACCGCGCTCTCGACCGCCTTCAGACCCGCATCGTCCAGCGCGCCGGCCGAATGGGCGCCGATGGCCTCGAACACTTCCTGGACCGAGACCTCCTTGGTCCCGATCACGCCGGGCATGATGGTGCCGCCGTAATAGACCAGGCCGGGGATATCCATACGCGCCAAGGCCATGGCCGCCGCCGGGATCGTCTTGTCGCAGCCGACGATGCAGACCACGCCGTCCAGCTGGTGGCCTTCGATGGCCAGCTCTATCGAGTCAGCGACGACCTCGCGGCTGATCAGCGAGGCCTTCATCCCCGCCGTGCCCATCGAGATGCCGTCGGTGACGACGATGGTGTTGAAGTCGACCGGATAGCCGCCCGCCACGACGATGCCGGCGCGCACGTCCTTGGCCAGCCGATCCAGGTGCATGTTGCACGGCGTGACCGTCGACCAGGTGTTGACGATGCCGATCATCGGCTTGTCGAAGTCGGCGTCCTGCATGCCGGCGGCGCGCAGATAAGAGCGGGCGGCCGCCCGGTTCGGGCCAGCCGTCACCGCCGCGCTGCGCGCGTTGGGCTTTCTGGGCTGGGAGGTAGAATTTTGCGTCATCGGTCCGGTTCGTTTCGAACCGCCGCGCACTAAAAACCCCGCTTCCTTTCGGAGGCGGGGTGGTGCGAGGCGATCCTGAATGTGTCTAAGGTCAGGTCGCGTGCATCCACGCCGCTTGCGTAAGCAGGCCGAGAAGTACGAGGGTAATGAGGAATACGGGGCTTTCCAGGCCGACAGGCGCGCGAACGGCGGCGACCGCCTTGGCGATGCGTTCCTTCGTCATGTCGCGCGTCATCGTGGCCACGGGCGGCTCCCTGTTCTGACGCCAAGAAACCATAGCCGCTGGAGTCGCACAACCCCTGTCGCAATAATTTTGCGCAACGGCTGGAAAAGAACCTCGCCCGGGGTGTTTCTTACCTCATGCTGACGCGGGCGGTTTTCGAAGCGTAACCGTCCATCACATCATGTTACGTACGCGGGGTTGAAACCCGCCCGCGACCGCTCCATTGAGACGCCAACCTATATGTAGCGCACAACACCCTACCGTTCAGAGGAGCTTCCCATGACCGTTCGCGTCGCCATCAATGGTTTCGGCCGCATTGGCCGTCTGGTCCTTCGCTCGATCATCGAGCATGGCCGCACGGACATCGAGGTGGTGGCGATCAACGATCTGGGTCCGGTCGAGACCAACGCCCACCTATTCCGTTACGATTCCGTCCACGGCCGCTTCCCCGGCACGGTGACCTCGGGTGAGGACTGGATCGACGTCGGCACCGGCAAGATCAAGGTCACGGCCGAGCGCGATCCCGCCAATCTGCCGCACGCCGAGCTGAAGGTGGACATCGCCTTCGAATGCACCGGCATCTTCACCTCCAAGGACAAGGCCAGCGCCCACCTGAAGGCCGGCGCCAAGCGCGTCCTGGTCTCGGCGCCCGCCGACAACGCCGACAAGACCATCGTCTACAAGGTCAACCACGAGACCCTCACCGCCGACGACATCGTCGTGTCGAACGGCTCGTGCACCACCAACGCCCTGGCCCCCGTCGCCAAGGTGCTGAACGACCTGTTCGGCATCGAGCGCGGCTATATGACCACCATCCACTCCTACACCGGCGACCAGCCGACGCTGGATACTATGCACAAGGACCTGTACCGCGCCCGCGCCGCGGCTCTGTCCATGATCCCGACCTCGACCGGCGCCGCCAAGGCCCTGGGCCTGGTCCTGCCGGAGCTGAAGGGCAAGCTGGACGGCTCTTCGATCCGCGTCCCGACGCCTAACGTCTCGGTCGTCGATCTGAAGGTCGTCGCCGGTCGCGAGGTCACGGTCGAAGAGATCAACGCGGCGCTTCAGGCCGCCGCCGACGGCCCGATGAAGGGCGTCCTGTTCACGACGACCGACCCGCTGGTCTCGCACGACCTTAACCACATCGCCGCCTCCTCCACCGCCGCCCTGCCACAGACCCAGGTCGTCGACGGCAAACTGGCTCGCGTGTTGAGCTGGTATGATAACGAGTGGGGCTTTGCGACGCGCATGAGCGACACCGCGCTGCAGATGGCGAAGTTCCTGTAAGATCGCAAAAGTCTCCTCCCCACACCGTGGGGAGGGGGACCACGAAGTGGTGGAGGGGCTCTTTCCACCGCACCGAACTCGGGGCCAAAGCCCCTCCGTCACGGCGCAAGCGCGCCGCGCCACCTCCCCATCGCTTTGCGACAGGGAGGACACAGGGAAACGATCATGACCTTCCGCACCCTCAACGACGCCCAGAACCTCGCCGGCAAGACGGCCCTGGTCCGCGTGGACTTCAACGTCCCGATGGAGGGCGGCAAGGTCACGGACGACACCCGTCTGCGGGTCGCCCTGCCGACGATCCAGCGCCTGCGCGACGCGGGCGCCAAGGTCGCTCTTCTGGCCCATTTCGACCGCCCCAAGGGCCAGCGCGTTCCGTCGATGAGCCTGAAACCCGTCGTTCAGCCACTGGAAGAACTGCTCGGCGCCCCCGTCCGCTTCGCCGACGACTGCGTCGGTCCTGATGCCGTCGAGGCCATTCGCGATCTGGACGTCGGCGGCGTGGTCCTGATGGAAAACGTGCGCTTCCACGCGGCGGAAGAGGCCAATGATCTGGTCTTCTCCCAGAAGCTGGCGGATCTCGGCGATCTCTACGTCAACGACGCCTTCTCGGCCGCCCACCGCGCCCACGCCTCGACGGAAGGCGTCGCCCACCACATCCCCGCCTATGCTGGCGAATCCATGCGTCGTGAACTCGATGCGCTCGAGGCGGCGCTCGGCAAGCCGCAGAAGCCAGTCGTCGGCATCGTCGGCGGCTCCAAGGTCTCGACCAAGCTGGATCTGCTGAAGAACCTGGTCGGCAAGCTGGACACGCTGGCCATCGGCGGCGGCATGGCCAACACCTTCCTCTATGCGCAAGGGATCGATATCGGCGGCTCGCTGGCCGAGAAGGATATGGCGGACACGGCGCGCGAGATCCTGGCGGAAGCCGAAGCCAAGGGCTGCCACATCCTGCTGCCCGTCGATGTCGTGGTGGCGACCGAGGTCAAGCCCGGCGCCGACGCCCGCACCGTCAAGACAGGCGAGGCCCTGTCCGCTGACGACAAGATCCTGGACGCAGGCCCCGACACCGTTGCTCGCCTGAACGCCGCCATCGACGGCTCCAAGACCCTGATCTGGAACGGCCCGCTGGGCGTGTTCGAGGTGCCGCCCTTCGACGCCGCCACCGTCGCGGCCGCCAAGCACGTCGCCGAGCGCACCAAGGCCGGCGCCCTGATCGCCGTGGCGGGCGGCGGCGACACGGTCGCGGCCGTCGGTCATGCCGGCGTCAGCGCAGACCTGACTTTCGTCTCCACCGCCGGCGGCGCCTTCCTAGAATGGATGGAGGGCAAGCCGCTGCCCGGCGTCGAGGCTCTGCGCGCCTGAAGGCTCAGCGATGCAGGCGGATCACGCCTGCATCCTGTCTTTGAAATCGGCGCTGAAACGGTTGTAACACGGCGTGACTTCGCGCTGTCCGGCGTCTAATCTCTCGCCCAACCAAAAAGACTATTCGGCTCAGGAGACTACCCAATGGCGCGCATCACGCTGCGACAGCTGCTCGACCACGCGGCAGAGAACGATTACGGCCTGCCCGCCTACAACATCAACAATATGGAACAGGGTCTGGCGATCATGGAGGCGGCCCATGAGGTTAACGCCCCCGTCATCATTCAGGCCTCGCGCGGCGCCCGGAACTACGCCAACGATATCGTTCTGGCCAAGCTGATTGACGCCCTGGCCGAACTCTACCCGCACATTCCGGTCTGCATGCACCAGGACCACGGCAATGGCCCGGCCACCTGCGCCACCGCCATCCAGTACGGCTTCACCTCGGTGATGATGGACGGCTCGCTGGAGGAGGACGCTAAGACCCCCGCCTCTTACGAGTACAACGTCGACGTCACCCGTCGCGTCACCGAAATGGCCCACGCCTGCGGCGTCTCGGTCGAGGGCGAACTGGGCGTGCTGGGTTCGCTGGAAACCGGCATGGGCGAGGCCGAGGACGGCCACGGCTTCGAGGGCAAGCTGGACCATTCGCAACTGTTGACCGACCCGGATCAGGCCGTCGATTTCGTCGCCGCCACCAAGGTCGACGCCCTCGCCATCGCCATGGGCACCAGCCACGGCGCCTACAAGTTTACGCGCCAGCCGGACGGCGAGGTCCTGGCCATGAACGTGATCGAGGAAATCCACCGCCGCCTGCCCAACACCCATCTGGTGATGCACGGCTCGTCCTCGGTGCCGCAGGATCTGCAGGACATCATCAACCAGTATGGCGGCGAAATGCCCCAGACCTGGGGCGTGCCGGTCGAGGAAATCCAGCGCGGCATCAAACACGGCGTGCGCAAGGTCAACATCGACACCGACAACCGCATGGCCATCACCGGCGCCATCCGTAAGGCCCTGATGGAGAAGCCGGGCGAGTTCGACCCGCGCTACTATCTGAAGCCGGCCAAGGAAGCGATGAAGAGGCTCTGCATGGAGCGCTACCAGCAGTTCGGCTGCGAAGGTCAGGCCTCCAAGATTCGTCCCCTCTCCACCGCCCAGATGGCGAAGCGCTACGCCTCGGGCGACCTCGATCCGTCCTTCCGCGGCGCATCCGTCAAGGCCGCCTAGGACCGACGCCTAGACCGGGTAGCGGCCGCTCAGTTCGCGCCGCACCCGTCGAACGTCCCATTCCGCCTGATCCAGCGCGTCGCGTGCCTCCAGGGCATTGCGACGCGCATCGCGGATTTCGCCTCTGACCTCTTGGATGCGGTCACGAATGCGCTCCCGTTCTTCATCCGTCAGGCCCTCGCCGCGCAGTTCACGCTCCTTGGCCTCCAGCTTGTCTTCGCGGTTCTCGATCCGGGCCTCGGCGCTGTTCAGCGTGCTTTCCGCTGTCTCGTAGGCGTCCTCGACCTCATGCAGCTGTCGGCCGTCACGATAGGCCGGCAGAAACGCCTGCTCCTCCTCCGGCCGACAGACGCCATAATAGGCATTGCCCGCCCGTCCCTCCTCCCAGCCGCGCTGAAAGGTGCAGTAGGTCCGCAAGCCATCCCCACGCGCCGAGCCATAGGCGGCCGGATTGGGTGCGATCTGAAACTTGGCGCAGGCCTTGGCGTGGTCGTCCAGTCGCGTCATCGGATAGCCCGACGCCCCGTCGGCATAGCCCTTCTCGCCCCAGGCGCCGGCGAGGCATTCGTCCTTGCTCATGGTGGTGCAGCTGCTCAGCAGCGCCGCCGCGGCGAACGCGCCCCCGGCGATCATCAACCGCTTCATCGGATGTCTCCAACGCCCCCAAGCTTGACTATCGCCTCACCCGCGCCCCTCGCGCAAGCGGCCGGTCGTGCTAGGGAGACGACGTGTCCGCCCAAGATCTGATCGATGAAGACGAAGACCCCGCGACCGGCGCCCCCGCAGAGGTGCTGGAAGCCCGCATCGACGCGGCCGGCGTTCGCCTGGACAAGGCCCTGGCCGGCGCCTTCCCCACCCTGTCACGCGCCCGGCTCCAGGCCCTGCTGGCCGAGGGCGCCGTCAGTCGCGATGGCGCGGTTCTCACCGGCGGTTCCGCCAAGGCCCAGCCCGGCCTTTATGCGGTCGCCCTGCCGCCCGTCGCGCCGGCCGCACCTCAGCCCAAGGCCATTCCCCTGACCGTTCTCTACGAGGACGCCGACCTAATCGTCATCGACAAGCCTGCGGGCATGGCCGCCCACCCCGCGCCCGGCACACCCGACGGCACCCTGGTCAATGCGCTGCTGGCCCATTGCGGCGACAGCCTGTCGGGCATCGGCGGGGTCGCCCGTCCCGGCATCGTCCACCGGCTGGACAAGGACACCTCCGGCGTCATGGTCGCCGCCAAGACCGACCGCGCCCACCAAGGCCTGTCCGCCCTGTTCGCTGCGCACGACATCGAGCGCACCTACATCGCCCTGACACGCGGCGCGCCGTCGCCCGCGACCGGCCGTATCCACACCCGCATCGGGCGCTCCACCGGCGACCGCAAGAAGATGGCGGTCCTCAAGGCCGGCGGTCGCGAGGCCATCACCGACTATGTCGTCCAAGCGACCTTCGGGCAGCCCGCGAAAGCTGGCGGCGCACCCATGGCCGCGCGGGTCGCCTGCACCCTGCAGACCGGCCGCACCCATCAGATCCGCGTCCACCTATCGTCCAAGGGCGCGCCGATCCTCGGCGATGCGACCTACGGCTCGGGCAGCCCCGCCATACCCGTCCGCGCCGCCATCGCCGAAGCGGGCCTTGTGCGCCAGGCACTCCACGCCGCAGTCCTGGGCTTTGTCCATCCTGTCACGGGCGTGGCGCTTCGCTTCGAGACCGCGCCGCCCTCCGACATGCAGCGTCTCGAAACGCGCCTCGCCGAAGTCTGAACAGCCGCCTGTCTGGGCAGGTCTTGAATAGCAACTGACAAAGTTCTATATAGGACGTCGATCGGCGCGAGTGGCGCCAGGGCCACGGTCACGCTTTCGTGTGACGATCCGCCTCTAAAAATGGCGGCAACCCATCGCTACTTCACCGGTTGAGGGGTGAGACGTCGGTGCACACACCGTGGCCGATGACGAAGAGCCCGCTCGTTCAAGACGGTCGGAGGGACCTGTATATGGCTGCCAATAGTACGCTCGCGGTGATGTCGCCTGAACAAGGCCTGTCGCGCTATCTGACGGAAATCCGCAAATTTCCGATGCTGACCAAGGATGAGGAGTTCATGCTCGCCAAGCGTTGGTCTGAGCACCAGGACCCCGAAGCCGCCCACCGTCTCGTCACCTCGCACCTTCGTCTCGTGGCCAAGATCGCCATGGGGTATCGCGGCTACGGCCTGCCGATCGGCGAAGTGATTTCCGAGGGCAACGTCGGCCTGATGCAGGCCGTCAAGAAATTCGACGCCGACAAGGGCTTCCGCTTGGCGACCTACGCCATGTGGTGGATCCGCGCCTCGATCCAGGAGTACATCCTGCGCAGTTGGTCGCTTGTGAAGATGGGCACCACCGCGGCGCAGAAGAAGTTGTTCTTCAACCTGCGCAAGGCCAAGAGCCAGATCTCGGCCTTCGAGGAAGGCGATCTGCATCCTGAACACCTCGCCGCCATCGCCACCAAACTGGGCGTGACGGAGGAAGAGGTCACCAACATGAACCGCCGTCTCGGCGGCGACGCCTCGCTGAACGCCCCTTTGCGCGCCGACGGCGAAAGCGAGTGGCAGGACTGGCTGGCCGACGACACGGCCGTGTCTCAGGAAACCCAACTCGCCGACGACGAGGAAAAGGGCATCCGCATGAGCCTCCTGCAAGAGGCCATGGAAGAGCTGACCGACCGTGAGAAGCACATCCTCACGGAACGTCGCCTCAAGGACGATCCGGTCACGCTGGAAGAACTCGCCGGCCAGTATGGCGTCTCGCGCGAGCGCGTGCGTCAGATCGAGGTCCGCGCCTTCGAAAAGCTGCAAAAGGCCATGCGCGCCGCCGCCGAAGAGCGGAACCTGGTCGACGCCTGAGAAACTCGGTCCGCTGCGCCTTCAACGGCGCGGCGGACCATCCATCACGACGCGCACGCCACCGGCGCCGCTTCATTGGCCGCTCTCGCAGCCGTCACCACCGTGCCGATTGGCTGGGCCAGTCCCGCCTTCGTCACCTGACCGCTGGCCACATAGGCCTGCAATGTCGCCACAGCCATCGCCAGTCGCGCGTCCGCCGTCTTGATGGCCAGACCGTTCAGCGTCTCGGCCTGTTGACGAATGGCGCGCGTCGCCTGCGACGGATCCTGCTCGAACTGCGACAAGGCCGAAACCAGGATTCGCGACGCCTGATCACGGATTTCAGCGGCGCCGCCTCCGGCCGCACCATCGCTGCGGCGCTTGCGAGCGCCCGAATATTCACCTGAGTTGAACCGGCGACGATCCGGCCCGACGTAGCCGACGGCCTCGATCCAGGGCCGGGGCTTCAACGTCACATTCTCGACCCGCTTGAACAAGTCGCCGGTCGTGAACGGCTTTCTCAGGAACTCGTGGATGCCGGCGTCGCGCGCGCCCTTGATCGCCGCGGCGGTCGCCTCGCCCGTCACCATGATGATCGGCGACATGCGGCACGACATGCTGGAGCGCCGAATGCGCCGCGCCAGCGTCTCGCCGTTCAGCCTGTCTCCAGACCGCTCTGTGAAGATCACGCCCGGCTCGACGTCGCGCAGCAACTCTAGCGCCCGTTCCTCGTCGCCTTCGGAATAGACCTCGCGCGCACCCATGCCCTTCACGATGTCCGTCAGCAGTCGCGCTGACGACAGATTGGCGTCCACGATGACCACCCGACGAAGCGCAGGCTCCATGCGGCTTATGGTTCTGGCGTTTGCGGCGAACACATCAGACTCCGAAGTTGGAGCCGTTATCCTTACCGACCACGGGTTAAGACCTGTTGAATAGGTCTTTCTGCGTAGTCCGCCGCCTCACGCCGCCCCCTTCCAATACCTCAGCCCTGGAACGGATCGCGCATCAGAATGGTGTCGTCGCGCTCTGGGCTGGTCGACAGCAGGGCCACTGGGGCGCCGATCAACTCCTCGATCCGGCGCACATATTTGATAGCGTTGGCGTTGATGTCCTTGAAGCTGCGGACGCCGGCGGTGCTTTCGCTCCAACCTTCCAGCTCTTCGAACACCGGCTCGGCCGCGCCCTGGGCCTTCAGGCTTGAGGGCAGATAGTCCAGCACCTCGCCATCGACCTTATAGCCGACGCAGATCTTCAGCGTCTTCAACCCGTCCAGCACGTCCAGCTTGGTCAGGGCGATCCCGTCGATGCCGTTGATCGCCACCGACTGGCGCACCAACACGGCGTCGAACCAGCCGCAGCGGCGCGCGCGGCCGGTGTTCACCCCGACCTCGCGGCCAACGGTCGCCAGATGCGCGCCGACCTCATCATCCAGTTCGCAGGCGAAGGGGCCCTCTCCGACGCGCGTGGTATAGGCCTTCACGATGCCCAGCACATAACCGACGCCGCGCGGCCCGATGCCTGAACCCGCCGCCGCCTGCCCGGCTACGGTGTTGGAGCTGGTGACATAGGGATAGGTGCCGTGATCCACGTCCAGGAAGGCGCCCTGCGCCCCTTCAAACAGGACGCGCTTGCCGTCCTTCTGCGCCTGGTCCAGCACGCGCCAGGCCGGTTTCACATAGGGCAGGATCTTCGGCGCGATCTCCAGCAACTGCGCCAGCAGCGCGTCAGGGTCGATCGGCTCCAGCCCCAGCCCGGCGCGCAGCGGATCGTGGTGCGAGCGCAGCCGGTCGATCTTGACCTTCAGATCGTCTTCATTGGCCAGATCGCAGACCCGAATGGCGCGACGCCCCACCTTGTCTTCATAGGCCGGGCCGATGCCGCGGCCGGTCGTGCCGATCTTGGCGCCCGGCGCGCTCGCCGCCGCCTCGCGCGCGACGTCCAGCGCCGGGTGGATGGGCAAGATCAGACAGGCGTTGTCCGCAATGGTCAGGATTTCAGGACTGATCGCCACGCCTTGGGCGGCGATCTTCTCGATCTCGCCGACCAGATGCCAGGGATCGACGACCACGCCGTTGCCGATGATCGACGGCTTGCCCTGCACGACGCCCGAAGGCAGCAGCGCCAGCTTATAGACCTTGCCGTCCACGACCAGCGTATGGCCGGCGTTGTGACCGCCCTGGAACCGCACGACCATGTCGGCGCGGTTGGACAGCCAGTCCACGATCTTGCCCTTGCCCTCGTCGCCCCACTGGGCGCCGACCACCGCTACGTTCGCCAAAACCGTCTCTCCGCACTGGAATGCGGGCGCAGCCTATAGCGAGGGAATCGTATTATGTCGTCCCGTCAGGCGGATTTATCCGACTTCGCTGACCGCCGTCTCGAACGCCCATTCCAGCCAGGGCGTCGCTGCAACCACATCGGCCGTCTCGACCGTGCAGCCGCACCATAGTCGAAGACCAGGCGGCGCATTGCGATGCGGCTCCATATCAAACACGGCCGCCTCGCCTTCCAGCAGGGCCTTGAACCGCATGACGAAGGCCTTCTGCGCCTTGTCGTCCAGCGCGGCGATCCGCGCATCGGTGAACTTCAGGCAGACCGAGGTCGTCGACCGGATTTCCGGCCGATCCGGCAGGAAGGCGATCCAGTCGGTCCGTTCCACCCATTGCGCCAACGCGGCGTAGTTGGCGTCGGTCCGCCGGATCAGTTCGCTCAATCCGCCGATGTCCTTCGCCCAGCCCAGGGCGTCGATCCAGTCTTCGATTGTCAGGATCGAGAAGGTGTTGATCGCCACCCCGTCCGCCAGCGCCCGATCGAACCGTCCCTTGCCGTCGATCAGCCGCAACAGCTTGGGAATCGCCCGATCCGGTCGGTACATATCCAGCCGCTCGACCGCGCGCGGCGACAGCACCATCACCCCGATGCCCGCCTCGCCGCCCAGCGCCTTCTGGAAGCTGAAGGTCACGACATCCAGCTTGTCCCACGGCAGCGGCATGGCAAAGGCGGCGGAGGTCGCGTCGCAGATCGCCAGCCCCTCGCGATCGTCGGCGATCCAGTCGGCGTCCGGCACGCGCACCCCCGAGGTCGTGCCGTTCCACGGGAAGACCACATCCTTGGACCAATCCGCCTGGCTCAGATCAGGCAGTTCGCCCCACGGCGCCGTCAGCGCCTCGGGTGCCAGCCCCAGATGATCCGTCACGTCCGCCAGCCAGGTCAGGCCGAAGTTCTCGAACGCCACGACCTGCACGGGCCGGGCGCCCAACATCCCCCACAGCGCCGCCTCGACCGCGCCTGTGTCCGACCCTGGCGTGTAGAGCATCACATGGCTGTCAGGCACTTCCAGCACTTCGCGCGTCAGCCGAAGGCCATGCGCGAACCGCTCCACCACCTCTGGCGCGCGAATACCGCGTCCCAGCAAATCGGACGGCAATCCGCCCAGCGCATAGCCCGGCCGCTTCGCCGTCGGCCCCGCCGAAAACCACGGCCGCGCCGGCTTCACATCAGGCTTCGTGCTCATGCTCTCTTCCTTTGGCGCAACCGCGCTTCACGCTGTTTGAGCGCGCTCACCGCCCCGGCGTATAGGGCCGCCTGGCCCGCCAATCCTCTGCGAAGGCGGTCAGTTCGGCGTCCGGCGCATCCGGCAGCGTCACCATCACCCGCGCCAGCAGATCGCCGCGCCGCCCTTGCGCAACCGCGCCGCGCCCCTTCAGCCTCAGCACCTTGCCCGAGTTCGACCCCGCCGGCAGCGTCATCTGCACCACGCCCTCGGGCGTCGGCACCCGCACCTTGGCGCCCAGCACCGCATCGGGCACCGACACCGGCAGGTCCATGGTCAGGTCCGCCCCGTCGCGCTTGTAGATGGGGTGCGGTTCGATCCTCAGTTCGATCAGGGCGTCGCCGTTCTCGGCCCCGCGTCCCGGCGATCCCTGACCGCGCAGGCGGATCGTCTGGCCTTCCGACGCGCCCTTGGGAATGGTCACGTCCAGGGTGCGCCCATCCGAAAACTGGATCCGCCGCGTCGCCCCGGCGATGGCGTCTTCCAGACTGATGTCCAGCGTCGCCTTCACGTCCTGGCCGCGTGAGGTGAAGTCCCGCGCGCCGCGCTGACGCCCGGCCCCGCCGAACATGCCGAACAGGTCGTCCAGATCAACGCCTTCGAAGTTGGCGCGGCCGCCCGGCCCGCCGCCTTGTCCGAACGGATTGCCGCCCTGGCCGAACGGGCTGCCGCCGGCGCGACCGCCCCCGCCGAAGCCGCGGTACTGTTCGTTGCCGTCGCCGTCGATCTGGCCCGCGTCGTATTTGGCGCGCTTTTCCTTGTCGCCCAGGATGTCGAAGGCCGCCGTCACCCGCTTGAACTTGTCCTCGGTGATCTTGTCGCCGGGGTTCTTGTCGGGATGCAGTTCCTTGGCGAGCTTGCGATACGCCTTCTTGACCTCGTCCGCGCTCGCGCCCTTCGAAACGCCCAGTTCCTTGTAGGGGTCGCCTGCCACGTCCGTTGTCGCTCCAGCTGAAAAAGGTCGAGAGGCCGTCAGTTAAGCCATGCCCCGCCCCGCGCAAAGGGCTGGACCCGCCCTATTTCGTCAGAGCCGCCGGATTTCCGCCTCCAGCTCCGCTTCTGGGCCCCACCCGAACCCTTCGCCCCACTGCGCCACGGCGATCCGCGCCGTCGATGTCGCGCCTTCTGGGTAGTCCGTCGCCAAGTCGGCCGCAGAATAGAACGCCGACAGCCCCTTCACCGCCATCGTCCGAACCCCGACGTCATGATCAAAGACGCGCAGCCGGAACCGCATCGGATCGACCGCTGTCGGTTCCCCATCCCAACTGTCGCCGAACAGCCGCACGCGCGGCGTCCATCGGATCGCCAGACCCTCGGCCGACGTCTCGACCGTCAGACCAGACGGCGACCACGGCCGATCATTCACGCCCCTCGCCACGAACAGGGCTTCGCTGAACCCCGCGCCGCCCGGCGCCGCGCCAGCCGGTCCCGCGCGACAGACCAGCGGCAGTCCTCGCTCGCCCCGCCCCATCTCCGCGCGCACCAGCCGGTTGTCCAGAAACACCACGACGGACCCCGCCATCGCGCCCGCCCGCATCTCGACCTCGGTCCCCTGCTGCCCGCGCAATAGCCCCGTCAGCCGCCACGTGCCCGGACCGACCAGAAGCGCCGACCGATACTGAACGATCTCCCACCCCACGGCCGTCTCGACCGCCAGCGCATTGCCGCCGGCCAGCACCGCCGCCTCCAACACGCTTTCCGGCGCCTCGCCCTCGGCCCGCACCACCACGGCGTTGGCCTCGTCCCAACGGTGCCGCACGCCCGGGCCCAGCGCCTCGACCAAAACCCCGACCGTCGCTGGCGTCTCCACATCACCCCTCGCCGTCAGGGTCTCTGCGGTCGGCCCCGCGTGCAGCCGCATCGTCCGCCACGGTTCGGCCGCCACGGCGATCAAGGGCCGCGCGTCCGCCTCACGCCCCATCAAGGGCGGCAGGTCCAACACTTTCAGTAACGGCGCCCCGACCACGACCGGAGTCTCACCCCCGCGCCAAGCGCCGTCATCCTCGACCGTCCGCCAAGCCGTCACCGGCTCCAGCACTGCCGACGGCGTCTCGTCCGACGTGACCCGCGTCACGCGCCAGTCGTCCGATCGCCCCTCCAGCCGCACCCCGTCTCCCGGCTCCAGCCGCAAGGCTTCCAGCGGCCCCAGCGCCCAGGTCTTCGCCTCCACGCTCTCGCCGTCCAACGCCCGCTGCGCCGCCGCCTTCGCCAGCCCGCTGCCGCACACCAGCGGCAAGTCCAGATCGACCCCGCCTGCCGTCGCAGACGCATCGTCCGACCGCGCGACCACCGCCCCGGTCTGATAGTCCGCCGTCTCGTTGATGAACCGCACCCGCGCCTCGCCCGCCCTGGGCTCCAGCATCCGCGTCGCCGTCTCCGCCGCCCCGCCATCGGGCAGAGCCAGCGCCTCGCGCCCAATCTCGACCACCGTCTCCACCCGCCCCAGCACGGCGACCTTCCCGTTCCGCTCGGCCGCCACGGCGTCGAACGCGGCCAGCAGCGGCTCCAGCGCATCGCGCGTCCGCATCGGCCGGTCGATGACATAGCCGGCCGCCGCCCCCTCGACGCCCTCGATCGCCATCTCGTCAGGCGACAATCCGCCTCGCGCCAGCACCGCCTCGACCAGATCGCGCCCGTCGCCGGCCAGCCGTCCATTCAGCCAATGCCCGGCGCGCCACGCCCCTGCGTCGGCCCAGACATCGCCCCGCGCCGGAAAAGCCGGAAAAGGCCGCGCGTCCCAGCACCAGGCGTCCGCCGCCTCCAGCATTCGCCCGCCATAAACCGCGGACACCGGATTGTTCTCAGCCGTCGCATAATGCCCCAGCACCGCCTCCAGCGCCGCCCGCTGCACCGCGTCGTCACGCGCGCCGGTCGATCCCGGCGGCAGGCGGCTCTCGGTGCTCTTGGCGTCCTGAAACAGGTTCGGCGCATTGCCTCCCCGGTCCACCGCCGCACAGCCGAACTCTGACAGCCGCACCGGCTTCATCCCCGGAATCCAGGCCGTCGACACAGCGCTCCGCACCCCGCCCGGTCGGTCATGGTGCCGGTTCGACCACCAGCCTTTCAGGTCCTTGGGCCGAAACACCCAGTCCTCGCCATGCGCCCCGTCGATGATGGGCGTTCTCACCTGCCCCGCCCGATCCGCCTCGCTGGCGTAGAACCAGTCGAACCCGTCCCCGCCCGCGACGCCCGCCGCCAGATAGGCCGGGTCCGCCGCGCTGCCGAAGGTCGCCGCATCTACCCCGCCGTCGTCCGCCTTCCAGTCCGTCAGGGGCGGGTACCAGTCGATCGACACATGATCGATGTTCGTATCGGCCCACAGCGGATCCAGATGGAACACCACCTCCACGCCCGACTGGCGCCCAAAATATTCGCTCCAGTCCGCCGCATACGACAGGGCCACGCCCGGCCCTACCACCGCCCGACACTCCGCCGCCAGCGCCCGAAACTGATCGACCGCCGGAAAGCCCCCGGCCGCATCCCGCGTCCAGGTCACCCCGCGCATCTCCGACCCAATCAACAGGCCGTCCGCCCCCTCATCCGCCGCGATCCGGGCGTAGTGCAGTGCCATCCGCCGCAGCCCCCAATCCTCGGCCCCGCCGAACAGCGCCGCGATCTCCGCCGTCGCCCCGGCCCCATCCACGCCCGCCACCCGTCCGCGCCACGGATAGCCGGGGCAGTCCATGAAGACGAACGGATATAGGGTCACCTCCAGCCCCCGCGCCTTCAGCTCGCGGATCGCCTGACGCACGCTGTCGTCCGACGGCGTCCCGCCATAGGCTGGCGCTCCATCCACCTGACTGACCTCATAGGCCTCATCGCGCGCGACGCCCGCCACGGACCAGACCCGCGGTTCGGTCGGCTTCTCGCGCCGCTCCACCCCCGGCCGCACGACGCAATGCCCGGCCCTCAGGTCGCTACCAAACCACCCGACCACCAGGCTGACCCGCTTCAGGTTCGGCAGTTGCGCCTGAAGTTGATCCAACGACACGATCAGGTCCGCCCGGCCCTCGCCATTGTGCACATTCTCCGCCGTCGTCCGCGTCAGCCCCTCGCGGCGCACCACCGCCTCGGTCGCCAGGGCGAACTCCCCCGCGCCGGGGATCAGGCACACCCCTTCCAGCCGGTCCTCCAGCCGCGCCGTCTGTCCGCGCGGTCGCCGGAACACCTCGAAGCTCAGTTGCGGAACCCGATCCCCGAACGGCCCCAGCGGCAAATCCTCAAACACCACATAGGCCGTCCCGCGATACGCCGGCGCATCCTCCTCGACCGCCTCGATCAGCGGATCCGCCGTCTGGTCCTCGCCCCCGCGATGCACCCGCATCACCACGCCGGTCATGTCCATCAGCCGCCCATCGGCCCAGACCCGCCCGACCCCGTCGATCTCGCCCTCGCAAAGCGCCACGGCGAAGCTCAGCGAATAGACATAGTCGACCGTCTTCGGCCCGCCCTTGCCCGCCCGGCCCTTGTTTTTGCCTTCCAGGAACCGCGCCGCCCAGATCACCTGACCCGTCACCCGCGCCCGTCCAAAGACGCAGGCCATCGGCGCGCCTTCCGCCGTGCCCTGGACCTTCAGCGTCTCGAGCCTCGGCCCCACCTGCCGCGCCGGCCCCAGCGAGCCCACCACCCGATTGTCGATCGCCCGCCCAAGGGTCGCGCCGATCACCCGCCCGACCGGCCCGCCGACCGACTGCCCGACCGCGCTCAGAACGACTTGCGCCATCTATATCCCCACAGGAAACCGGAACACGGCCGCCAGCCGTCTTCGCCACCACATGCCCATCCAGCTCTCGACCACCGCCCGTCCCCAATAGGCGTGGATCATCCTCGGCTCCGGCCCGCCGACCTCGCTTAGGATGGCGCAATGCTTCACCGCCGCCCCCGGCGACATCCGAAACAGCAGCACGTCGCCCGGCCGCATCTGATCGACCGCAACGGGCCGCATCCACCGCCCCGCCGCCTCCAGCAGCGTCTCGCGCCCGCCGACCTCGGCCCAGTCGGCCGAATAGGCCGGCAAGACTTCGGGCTCCTCGCCCACCACCTCGCGCCACACCCCGCGCACCAGACCCAGACAGTCCGCGCCCACACCCTTCATGCTGGCCTGATGCCGATACGGCGTGCCCAGCCAGGACCGGGTGGCCGCGACGATCGCACAGCCCTCTCCCTCCCCCTGCGGGGGAGGGTGGTCGAGCCGCAAGCGAGACCGGGTGGGGGCGGCCTGGCATTCCGTGTCCGGTC
>NZ_WJWX01000025.1:0-51379 GCF_009661015.1 Brevundimonas sp. SPF441
GTGGGCGTAGAGGGGGCGCAGGGTGCAGCCATATTCTTTGCGGTATTCGTCAGCGGCGCTCGGTGCGATCCAGCAAGCGCCCGGATAGATGTCGTAGCTGACGATTTCGAACGCCACCGGCACCCCCGCCGCCCCTTCGTCCTGGGCCTCGGCTCGGGCGGGGAATGGTTCGACTTCGGCCCAATGGCTTAGCCGCATATCGCGCACAGACGCCTCCCCCTGCTGGCCTCCCAAGGCGAGGGGGCTGGTGGATAGGAGGACTTGAGCCGCGCGAACCAGAATATCGACAGCGGTGTGCTGGTCCTCGGTGAACTCGTAGTCGCCAAAGTATTTGTATTCCGTGGCCTTGATGGCTGAGCGGATTTCTTCGTCAGTCGGCCGCGTCTCTCCGCTCGGTTGGGGGCGGTGCGAATAGCGCGTCGGATGCCCGGTGCGCTCGTCAATCTCCGACCCGCTCGCTTCGACCGGAGCGGTGGCGGCGAGGCGGCGAACAAGGGATGAAAACCACGACATCGCCTGTCGCCCCTGAATAGCGACGACGTTATCCACTCGGGCCATCTGCCCGGCGATGCGCGGGGTGTGAAACTGCTTGACCTCGACGAAGACCGGCGCTCCGTCGATGGCGAAATCCAGTCCGGAGGCGGTGTTCGTTTTGAAGCCAATCCCAGCAGCTTCGAACGCCTCCGCGACCATGCGCTCCATCGGATCGGTCAGTGTCCCGCTCAGCGGGCCGGGTGTGGGGGCTTGGGTCGCGGTCATGCGCGTGAATCCTGTGATTGAGCGAGCCGTGCTATGATCAGGTCATGACAGCGCGCTTCAGCATCCGACCGGACACCGATGGATGGACTGTGTTTGATCTCTGGACAGGGCAGCCGGCCGAGATCGACGGCGCCCTGCAAGTTGGGCTCGACCTCGCGACCGCTGACGATCTCGCCGACTTGCTGAGCAACCGACAAGATCTGGCTGACAACTGAGCGGGTCATGCGCCCTCCCCCTCATTTGCGGGGCTGTCTTCTCCGGTGGCGCTCGGACGGTTCGCATTCATCACCTCGGGCAGTCGATCCAGGCCGACCAGGTGGATGCCGAGTGTCACGGCTTGCAGTTCAGCGATCAGCCGCGCGTTGTTGGGTTGTCCCTGCTTCTCCCCCATCAGATGCGGGCCTCCGATTGGGCGCGGAGCAATGCTGAGACGACAGCGAACGCGGCGGTATGGCACGACCGACCGTGATGCTGGTCGCACCACTCGTCGCCCGTTGGGTTCCAGCGCTTCCAGTCTGGACGGATCAGGTAGGCGCGGCTCGTCACGCGATCAGGATCGGTGTGAAACCACGGTTGAACACCGACATGCCACCCCGGCATCACCCGCTCAGCCAGCGCCAGAGCTCGGGCTTCACGGTCCTTCTCCGCAAACCAAGCGATGACGCTCCCGCCAGCCAGGCACCCCGTGGCCTGGGCGAAGAGATGGAGCGCGTCCAAGGCCTCGTCGAAGCGTTTGGCTCCAACGTCACCGAACAGATCGACTTTCACGACCTCGGTGATTTCAGCGGGCGATGTGATGGAATGGTCAGACATCAGGCGGCGTCTCCGAAGAGTTGGCCTTGGCGCGCGTCTTTGCGGTCCAGCATGCGCAGGACGGTTTCGCCCTGGTGCTGACGGTCCCAGACGAACCAAGCGTTGAGCATGGGCGGGGCACCCTGCCCGGTGAAGTCGATCTTCCAGCGCATCAGGTAGACGCGGGCTGGCGGGTTCTTGGCCCAGAAGGGCGCGAGGCCGCCGGCACCTGGCCATGACCAGTTCAGCAGCAGGGCCATGTATTCGAGGCCGAGCGTGTCCAGCGCGTGGGTCAGCCAGCGGGCCTTGCCGTTGCCCCAGCCGCACTCCTGGAAGGGCGGATTCTGGACCGACGCGCGGGCTGGCGCGGACGTGAAATCGTAGAAGTCGCGGATCTCGGCGCCCATCCCCCGGTCGATCAGATCGGAGGCCACGACCGACAGGCCCATAGCCTCCATCTCGCGGACGAGAGCGCCGTCACCGGCCGAAGCATCCCAGATCAGCGGGAAGTCGCGCAGCCGATCGATCTCGGCATGCAGCAGGGCGCGGATCGGCTCGGGCGGCGTCGGGTAGAAGTCGTCCTTCTCGCGCTCCAGCGAATCCGCCTTCTCATACGAGCCGTCGAGCAGGCGCACCGGGACCGGCTTCGACGCCTTGCCCGTCGCCCGAAACAAGCCGCGTGCAGATGCAGCGCCCATCCTCTAGCCCTCCCTGTTGGAGGAAGAGGCGGCGCCGTCGTTCGCAGCCTGGGTCCGAGCGGCCTTCTTCGTCAGCTTGATCTTGCCGTCGAAGCCGCGGGAGACGGAGCCGAAGCCCCTGCCCTTCAGTTTTCGTGCGGGTTCTCCCTGGCAGGTCTCGCCGGCCCGGCGCTTGGCCCGAGCGATGAAGGCCATGTCCTTGGCGGTCTTCACCGCAGAGCACGGCTTGCGCCAGATCGCCCGGTTAGACAGGTCGTTGGAGCCGCCCAAGGCCAAAGCGACGATATGTTCGTCGATGGTGCCTTCGCGGGCGTGGTCGAGGCGTTCGCCGCAGCCGCAGCCGCACCGGCCATTCTGGTCTAAGGCCAGCTGAGCGCGTTGCTTCGGTGTCAGCGGGACGCGCTTCTCGGTCGAGCGATCCGGGGCCGCGATCAGAGAGACGTCAGGCCTCATCGTCCCGCCCTCCGATCAAGCTCGCGCTGGGCGTTCCACTTCAGGTCCGCTTCCATGCTCGGCTGGACCAGCATCCACGACAGGAACCCGGCATCGACCTCGGGCCATGGCTTGCCCCGGAACTTGCCGATCGGGCACGTCGGCAGAACGCGCGGTTCTTTCGTCCAGGCGACCAGATCCTGACCGGTGGCGCCGGCGGCGAAGAGCGCCTTGAGGATGTGGGCGGTGACATAGGCGTCAGGCCCGGCGCGGTGCGGCGGCATGGCCGTGTCGTGGTCCAGGGCCAGCAAGCCGCGATCTTCCAGCCAATAGCGCAGGACGCCATTCGAATGAGCCGGAGCGTCGGGCCAGATCCGAAGCGCAGCCTTCAGCGTGCAGATCGAGTGCGCCCCGTGGTCGCCGAGGAAGCGGTTCTCGAAGTCGAGGTTATGGGCGACGACGCCGGTCAGCACCGGGACGCTGGCGAACAGCTGGGCCCGCGTCTCGGCGAACGTCGGCAGACCCGCGACATCGGCCATGCTGATGTGGTGGACAGCGCGGGTCTCGGGCGGGATGGCGCCGACGCCGCACAGCCAAGACACCGGAGCGCCCACGGTCCAGTTGCCGCCCTCGGTGGCGATGAGATCGCAGTAGCCGACCTCGACCACTTCAGCGGCCGGCGGCTCCATACCCGTCGTTTCGAAGTCGATGACGCGAAGAACGACCATGCTCAGCCCTCCTTCGCAGCATTGATGGCGGCTTCGAGCGCCTTTGCCTTGCTGAGGTCGGTGGCCTTCAGGATGGCGAACTTGGCCAGTTCCTTCCGGTCCTGCTCCAGATGCGCGATCTGCTCGGGCCGCATGAACGGCAGGTCGTCGATCAGCTTGTCAGCCCAAGCGATGACGTCGACAGCCGAGCCCGTCCCTTCAACGGCGTTGGCTTCGGGGGGCTTGGCTGTCTCGCCTTCTCCAGTGATGGGGAGGTCACCGGGGAAGGGTTCGCCCGCGTCGGTCTGGTCGGAGGCACCATTGGACGCGGGCTGTTCCGAGGCGTCGGAGGGGTCCGCCTCGAAATCGGGGATATGGTCGTCGTCCACGGGCGAGCCGTGCAGGGAGTTGAAGCCTTCGGTCGCCGCGTCGGTCTTTGGGGCGGTCAGCCGAGCTGCGAGGCCTGGGCCTTCCGACGGGACTCGCCGGGCCGTGATCGGCTGATAGTCCTGCACCTCTTCGGCGACGAGCATGCCGCGCAGCACGTCGGAGGCTCCATCGCGGGCGGCAAAGGCGCGGGCCCGCATCTGAAGCATCCGGCTCTGATACTGCTGCCAAGGCCCTTGCTTGCCCAGCAGTCCCGCCTGCTTCGCCTGGGCAACGGAGAACGACCGTTCGATCTCTTTCCCGCCCGGACGCGTGATCTTGCAGAACGCCTTCGTGGGTTGGTTGTCGTCGTCGAACCATTCGTCGATCTCGAAACCGCGCGACCACAGCAGGGCCGGCAGGGCGTCGCCCCAGATGTTGGGCTTGCCGTTGATGACGGCGAACGACTGCATGGCCTGGAAGGGAGCGAAGCCGAGTTCGGCGCCGGCCATGATGGCGACCAGCACCTTCTCCGTGGTGTCGACGCCCTTGGGGGCCAGACCTGACGCCGCGATGGCGGTGGCGACGCGGAAGGCCTCGTCCAGCGATTGCGGGACCAGGGCGGCGACCTGCCCGCCCGCCATCATCGGCGGCTTCGGTTGCGCGGGGCGTGTGGCGACTTGCTGGTTCATGGTCTAGGCGGCCTCGTGCTGGGCGTGGTTGTCGTTGGCGCTGGCGGCCTGGATCTCGAGTTCTTCGTCGATCCGCTTGGCGGCGTAGGCCGGGAGGGAGAGGTATTCGGCGTCATGCTGGGCGCCGGGGCCGGGCCACTCGCCGCTGTCCAGGCATCGGGCCATCGTGCGCAGCGCTGACCGGACCTGCATGCGGCCCCGTTCCAGGTCGTCGGGCGTCAGGGTGGTGACGCGGACGCAGAACGGCGCCGTCTTCTCGACCCAGACCAGAGTGAAAGACTGCATGGGGATGCCGAGCACGGCCTCGGAAGCCATGCCGACCAACGCGCCCTGCATGGGGTAGTCGTAGGACGACAGCGACTGCTCCAGCGCCTTGGTCGCGACGCTGACGGTTGTCTTCAGGTCGGCATAGTCGCCGGAACTGTTCGGGATCACGTCGGGACGGCTCTTGAGCCAGATGCCCGTCTCTTCGTCCTTCCAGATCAGCGAGCGCTCAACATGGCCGTCGAGAATGCCCGCCTTGACCACGGGGTGGCGACCCAGGCTTTCGGCCATGCCGGTGACGGTCACCAGATCATCGGGTGTGATGACGGTGCGGCCCATGCCGATCTGCAGGTCGCGCCAAACCTTTGCGTCCTTGGTGCGCCAGTCCGTCCATTCGTCGGGCCGGATTGCGAAGTCCTGTTCCAGCCCTTCCCGGCCCTCCAGCAGCAGCTTGTGCGCCAGGCGGCCGACGGCGAACGCGGGGCGGTCCTCTTGCGGCAGCCGCTTCGGGTTCAGCGGCGAATGGGCCCAGAAATGCGCCGGGCTTTCGGCCCAGATGGTGCGCAGACCAGACGACGACACCGACGGGCCGACGCAGATGTCCGAGTGATAGGCCTCGATGGGAATGGCATAGCAGCCAGGCTGGCTGACCTTGCCGTTGGCGGGGAGCGCGAGGGGATTGTGCAGGGTCATGCGCCCTCTCCTTGATCGAAGTAGACGCCAACGATGTTGTGCTGGCAGAACTCGGCCTCGCAGACCTCGCCCTTCCAGACGCGGACGTACGGGATGTTCGAGTAGACGCCCGGCTTGATGCAGGCCTCGATGCGGGTGACGCCGTTCCGTCCGACGACGTAGGACGCCTCAACGCCAGGAATTGAGTCGATGTCGATGGCGCGGATGGGCTGCTCGACGGGATGTTCAGTCAAAGGGTGGTCGTTCACGGCTTCCTCCGAAGCGGGATTGAGAAGATCGCCAGCAGGCCCACGGCCGCGACGAGGATTTGGAGGGCGTTCAGGCGACGAACTCGGTCAGCCAGGACTTGAGTTGGGCCAGAAGCGGCCGACGGGCGGGAAACAGCAGGCGACGGCGGGCGGCGCGAAGCTGGAGCAGCTTGCGCTCAGCGGCGTCCCAGGCCGGGTGCGAGGTCAGGCCCAGAGGGTGCGGACGGTCGGTCATGCCAGCACCAGACGCAGGGCCTTCACCGCGTCCTCTGCCGCGCGGTTGGCGGCGTTGCGGGCGGCGATGGCCGAAGCCGGGCAGTCATGCTCGGAGATCCGGGTGAACTCGCCGTTGGGGCCTACTAGGGCGACAGCGAACGGGCGGCCGATGCCGGGGCAAAGGATGGCGTCCATCACGCAGCCCTCCAGACTTTGACGCCGATGGAGATCGCGCCGAGGACGGCAAACGCCATCCAGAAGAGCTTGAACCAGTCGGCTGCGATGTAAGCCTCGAGCGCGCTGTTCAACGGCGTAAGGACCGACATCCAGATGATCGCGGCGCCCATGCGGACTGAGAACTTGTCGATGTCCATCAGGCAGCCCTCGCCATTGCAGCCGGCGGCAGCGGATCGTTCTCGGCCTCCCGCGCGTCGCGGATCGCCCATGCCAGCGCATTGGAAACTGGGATGATCAGGCCAGGGTCTTCGGCGACCGCCATTTCGGAGGCCAGGCGCATCAGCTCTTGCGTGGCCTGATCGACCGTCATCCAGCGGCGGGTGCGGCGGTCCAGAACCTTCGGCCCCTCGACGATGAAGAGCGGACGCTGGGTGAACGGGACCGCGCTCGGGTCCAGATCAGCGGCGGCGGCGATGTTCGCCAGCACGCAGGGAAGGATTGCGGAGATCGGGCGCATCTCAGGCCGCCTCCCCGACTTCGACGTTGTCATTCACAGCCGGAACCGCAGCGTCCGCATAGGTGAAGACGCCAACCAGACGATCGGTCCAGAACCGGCCCAGCCAGCATTGCGACGCCGCCTTGCCGAACTGGCAGGAGATCATCTTGGGTTCGGCGCCGCCCGTCTCGGACACAACGCCGGCATGGAAGCCGTCGCGGCCCATGTCGAAGACCAGCACGTCGCCGGGCTGAGCCGCAGCGAGGGTCGTCAGCTTCATGCCGCGGTTGAAGAACTGGCCCATGGCCATCCAGCGATCGCGCGGGCCCCAGCCCGGCACGAACGACGGAGCCCGGCCGCCGAAGCATTGGGCGATGAAGGTCCAGCCGTTGAAGCAGTCAACTTGGACCGGCGACGAGACGTAGGCGTGACCGATCAACGAGCGCGCGGTTTCAAGCGCGGCGGATCGGTCGAGGGTGGCGGGTTGGGCTGACATGGGTCACTCCGTGTTTGTGGAGAGACTGTGCATTCCTGCACGTTATCTGTCAATGCACAAATGCACAGTTTTTTGCGCGCGGCCTTCCACTACGGTGATCAAGAGCAAGGGAGGGTTGTGATGAAAAAGGTGATTTTGGCGGCGCTTATGGCGTCAACGCTGACGGCGTGCGCAGGAACAGGCCGCATGCTCTCCTATGGGACGGAGCTTTCAGACGCTGTTGTTCGCATGGGACCGGCAGCCTTCTCCGTCTACATCCATCCCTCGGAGAACACGCTCATGCTTCAGCGTCGGATCTCGCAGACCTCGAACAGCGACGGACCACAGCTCATCAAGATCGCCGCTCAGACGTTTCTTGATCCCGTCGGCTGCATGGCCGGCCCGGCTTCGATGCTATCGGCAGGCACATGGGAGACTAGCTTCACCTGCCCGTCCGACATCGACATTCGCGCCCTAGCGCAACAACAGCGAGCCAGCCTTCAGGGCGGCGCGCCCATCCATCGCTGAGATCGAAATGAAAAAGCTCGTTATAGCTGCCGCTCTGGTGTCCAGCCTGTCGGCCTGCGTTACGGCGCCAGCCGTGATCCCGATTGAGAACAGTCGAGCGATCCCGCTCACCAAAAACGAGGTGTGGGCAAACCTGGTCGAGTATTTCGCGACCAGCAACATCGCCATAAAGACCATCGAGAAGGACAGCGGCATCATTTACGCCGAGCGGATGTTTGCTCGGGGGAATGATCTGGGAGGCTATGCCGACTGTGGCGCCGCAGCTCTCGCGGCTCCAGTAGGAGGCGCAGCGGACCTGAATGTCTTCGTGCGTGAGACGGCGACGGGCGTGAACGCGACAGTCAACGCCAGATACCGTCAATCCCGGATGAGCGCTTGGGATGGCAGCGTCGGCTCGACGGAGTGTGCCAGCCTGGGGACGCTTGAGCGGTCAATCCTCGACGCAGCCGGCAAGCGCTGAGATTTAGAGAAACCTCTTGATTGCTTGCAGGAGCAGGCCGGTGATTTGGACCTCCACTTCACCGCTGTTGCCGTCGTCCAGCACAAGAGGGTCTACCCAGCGCGGGTTCGTGGATCGTGGCCACAACCTCATGCCTTCGGGGCCAATCTCGACCTCTTTCAGCGTGATCTCGCGCAATGATCCGCCGTCACGCGTACGCGTCACCTCGACGATCATGCCGCTGTTCAAGTTCACGCCAGCGTCCGTCACGTCAACGATGTGAGCCAAGTCGCCAGGGGTGATGCCGCGAGCATTCATTGAATCTCCCCGCACCTCGCGCAGCCACTGGCGGGCGTGGGGGTAGCGGCGATCGACCATGGCCGAAACGAGGATCGGTTCGTCTTGCGGCGTCTCGTCGAGCATCAGCCAAGCCCCGGCCTGCACGGGGCCAATGACCGGCAACTCGTTGAATGTTGGAGCCGACGCGGGCGCGACCGCGAGCGCCTGTGGAAGCTCCAGCCCGGCCGCCTCGGCAATCTTTCGCAACGTGGCTGGCTTGGGCGTGAACTTGAAATCGGGATCATTCAGCGGACGCGTGATCGTAGTCGGCGCGACGCCTGCCCGCTTGGCTAACGCAAAGGGTTTCAGGCCCGAGACTTCCAAAGCTCGGGTGAGAAAAGCACGGGCATCGTCGGTTGTATCGGCCATTGCGCGATTGTGCACATGCGCGTCCTCTATGGACTGTGCATTTCGGCATTGACTTACCGTGCATTCCTGCACATTCTCCGCGGCATGCAAAGCCCCGCTCCCGAAGTGATCGAAGTCGAGCAACGCGCCAAGGGCGCCGGCCTGACTATGGCGTCCATCCTCGCAGAGGTTGGGGTGGCACAGTCCACTTGGTGGCGCTGGCGCGAGGGCGGTGTTGAACCGCGCCTCGGCACTCTGCGGAAGGTCGCTCACGCTCTCGACCGTCGGATCGCACTGACTGCCGCCAACGACGACACCGCCACCGAGAAGGCGGCCTGACGTGCCCCCCTCACCGGCCTCTTCTCCGCTTCTGGTCGAAACGCTCTGCACGGTCCACGACCTGCTGGACCTGCTCGTACTCTTCCGTGACCACGCCGCAGAAGGTCGCCAGCTTGAGGCGTCTCGGTGCCTGACGACTGCCGTCGCCGCCGCTCCTTCGTTCCTGCCGGTCCTCAAAGGGCTGATCGCCGCCGAGCGTCAGGCCGCACAGGCTTACGATCTCACGCAGCGGCCAACAGTCCGCGTCCTCGCGAGCATCGGTGTCGCCCAGCCACATCCTCACGCCGCGAACTCTGAAGCCCAATCGCCTTCTCCCGAACAGCCAAGTCCTTCCGTCGCCTGAGGGCGGCTTTTGATCACCCCTGAATGAAACCCCGGCCTTTAGGGCAACAGATGCAGAACTTCTCTCCGATGAAGCCCCGCACTCCCGGCACGATCTGGTCGGCGATCAGCCGTGCCATGGATCAGGTCGGCGGACCTCCCGCGATGGCAGCGCATGTCGAGCGCAAGACGTGGTGGGCCTACACCGTCAGTGACGAAGACGCCGCAGCGAACGCCCGCACCAACCTATCGTTCGCTGATGCCTGCACCCTGGCGGAAAAGGGCGGCGTCGCCTTGGCAGAGCACATCGCGCTCAAGGCTGGCGGCGTCTTCGTCCCGGCCGGGGTGATTGATGAGGCTGCTCTCCAGGCGCACGTCGCCGCCTTCTCGGTCGAGAGCGGTGAGGCCGTTGGCGAGATCATCCGCCGCGCCGCCGATGTCGATGGCTTCTGCGAGCGAGACGCCACGGCCTCCCTGCCGCACATCAAGGACGCCCTGCGCCCCTTGCTGGCGCTCTATCACCACTGCGTTGCTGTTGCAGGGAAGCGGTCGTGATCACGCTCGGCGACATCTTCTACGGCGCCCACGTCGCCTTCCAGGCCGTGACGCGCCCATTCCGCGAGCGCCGCGCCATCGCCGCGTTGCAGGCCGTCTCCGACGCCAAGGATGCATATCGCGCCGCCAAGGTCCGTGGCGACACCCGGGCCCAGGCAGCGGCCGAGGTCGCAGTCCTCCGCGCCCGCACCGCTCAACTTCGGGCCGAGCTTGCCCTCAACTCCTTCGCCTCGCACCCGCGAGAGCGCTGACCAACGGGACCGACCGCCCCGTTGAGCGGTCTTGATGGAGGGCCAGATGGCCAAGAAGCTGAGCGCCAGCCCTGACGGCGGCGAACCCAAGTCGATCCCCAACCGCGACGAGGAAGCTGTCTTCCTGTCGCACATCAACAAGCTGCGTGTGCAGGAAGCGAAGAAGGCGGTCGCAAAGGCGGCGCTGGACGTCGAGGCCCAAGCCCTGACCGATCTGTTCCGCACCGCGAAGGCGGACGGCTTCTCGCGCAAGGAACTGCAGGCCATTCTGGACGACGGCAAAGCCAGCCGCCGCGACCTGACGGCCGAGGAAGAACGTCGAGCCAAGCTGCGGACCTGGGCGGGCCTTCCGGCCGGCACCCAGCCCGATCTGTTCAATCTGGGCGACGCCGCCCGTGATTCCGTCGACGCCGAAGCTCAAGGCTATGCCATGGGCCTGCGCGGCGAAGACGAGATCCCGCCTGAATGGGTGCTGCCCGCCCACGTCCCTGACTTCTCGCAAGGCTGGCGCCGGGCCCAGACCCGACTGGCTGAGAAGTTCGAAAAGTCGGCCGCCAACGACGATCTGGCTGCGGCCGCGGTTCAGGGCGCCGCCTGATGTACCTCGCGCTCGACCTCGCAACCTGCACCGGCTTCTGTTTCGGATTGCCCGACACTGGCGAACTGCCGGCGATCGGTCATATCCGCCTGCCGAAGACCGGCGAGGATGTCGGCTCCTTCCTCATTGCCTTTGAGGACTGGCTGACGTCGAAGGTCCGCGCGGTCGGGCCGAGCCTTCTCTTGTTCGAAGCGCCCATCCTGGCGTCCAGCGCGACGCCGCATGTGACGCGCAAGCTCCACGCCCTCGCCGGCATCACTGAAATGGTCGCCGTCCGCGCCGCCATCGAGTGCTGCGAGGTCTACCCGGTCACCGTCAAGAAGGCCCTGACCGGCTCCGGCCGCGCCGACAAGGACGACATGGTCCGCGCCGCCCGCACCTACGGTTTCAACCCTGCCGTCCCCGACGAAGCCGACGCCTTCGGTCTCTGGCTCCACGCCGTGAAGACCCGCTTTCCGCGCGACGCCGGCCGCTGGGATCCCCTCAACTTCACGGCCGGGAGGGCCGCACAATGAGTTCCTACACCGCACCGGATTGGCCCGAAGCGGACGAAGTGACGCTCCGAACCCTATGGGGACTTGGCCTCAGCGCAGGCGAGATTGCAAAGTGTCTTCCGCACCGGACCCGTTCGGCAATCATCGGCAAGGCACATCGTTTGAAGCTGCCCGGTCGCCCCTCGCCACTCGGCAGGGGACGTCCGGCATCAGCAGTGAAGCCCGTTCGGGCCCCTCGCCCGCCGAAGCCTCCCAAGCCGCCGAAGGCGGCCGTCTCGCAGCCCTTCGACCTGTCCAAGTCCAAGACCGACAGCACCGCCGAGCAGCGCGCCGAGAAAGCCGCCGCCGGCCGCCTGATCATCAAGCGGACGATCGACGCGGCGAACGACAACTCGGTCCCGATGATCGGTCGCAGCTTCGGTCAATGCGCCTGGCCCGTTGGAACGCCTGACCGCGCGGCCGACCAGATGGCCTGTGGCGCCCCGATCTATCAGGGCATCGAGAAGTGCTCCTACTGCCTCGACCACGCCCAGCGCGCCTTCGCCCGCGACATCACCCAGCCGAAGCCCAAGGAGAACCTTGAGCGCGCGAACCGTCGGTGGGCTGCCTGATGTCTCGTCCCCAACGCCGTGACTTTTCCGACCGCGTCCTGACCCAAATCGACAAGGACCGCCGCACCGCCGCTCAGAAGGCGCGTGACGCCAAGGTGAGGACTGATGCGCGCATGGCCGCCGCCGTCGCCATCGCCGGCATCAGCGACGCCGATCTGGTCCTGCATTGCGAGGGCGTGCTCTCAGCCGTGAAGGACGCCCTGTGCGCCCGTCTCGACGCCGAGGGCGCCGCCTCCACGTTCGGTCGCTTCGCCCATGTCTCAATCTACACCGGCCCGATCCAGCGCGCCGCCGCCGAGCAGGCATTCGCCAATCTGACCAAGGCTGCCAACGATGGGGGCCGCGATGAATAGGCGCGACATCGTCGATCTTGAGCTGCACTACGCCCGCATGGTCCGACGCGAGGCCAAGGCCCGGGCCAAACAGAACCCGGCCGCAGCGGAACAGCTTAACCGCTTCGCCGATGCCGCGATCCAGCGCGTCGAGGCCATCAAGTGCGGTCCGCTCTTCGACACGGAGAAGGCGGCATGAGCAGGCTGGAGTGGCATCCCCGCTATCATCGTGACGCCTTGGACGGCATGGAGCGCATGCCTCTGGAAGAGCGCGGCGCTTACACGACCCTCTTGGACATGATGTACGACCGCGCCGGCCCTGTGCCGGATGAAGATCGCATGCTGGCGGGCCAGATGCTGGTGTCCGTCAGGGGGTGGAAAATCATCCGTGAGCGCCTGATCGCAGCGGGCAAGATCGAGGTCATTGACACCCAACACGGCCCCGCCCTGATCAACGGCCGCGTCCGTGAAGAGCTCGAAAAACAAACGAAACGTTCGCGAAAAAACGCTGAGAGTGGCGCGAAAGGCGGGCGAAACAAGCCGATGATGCCGCCAAAAGTCATTGGAAACAACGACAACGACGAAGCGAACGCTTTAGCGAAATCCAAGCTAGAGACAGAGACAGATACAAAGGGTTCCGAAGATAAATCTTCGGACGCTCGGCGCGTCGTGTCGATCGATCACGATGCCGAGGCGTGGAGACAGGCGGTCACCCTCCTAACCAGCCAGGGCGGTATGACCCAAGCCAAGGCGCGACCGTTCTTCGGTCGGCTGATCTCGCTCCACAAGCTCGAACCTCGCGACCTCCTGCCCTCTCTCGCCAAGGCGACCGTGAGCGGCACCCAGGATCCCCAGAGCTACCTCAGCAGGGCTGCCGAAGCCGTTGCCCGCCGGCGGAACGAGGACGCTAAGCCCAAGCGGGTCGGGTGGGTGTGATGGCGCATAAGACCGACAAGGCCCGAGCGGCGGGCATTAATCCCGGAAACGGTGCGGATTACCGGACGACCTGTCCGAAGTGCTCAGCCAACCGGAAAAAGAAGAAAGACCCGTGCCTTCACGTCACCGTCCAGTCGGACGTCATTCTCGTGAAATGCTGGCACTGCCCCTACGAAGAAGGATTTTTCGATGACCGTGATGGACATGCTGGACGCCCGTGGACTGGACGTGGAACTGGCGTCGCGCCTCGGCCTGAACGGCGCGCCAGGTGGTGGTGAAGTCCTGCAGATCGACTTCCGGCGTGGCGATGATGTCGTCCGGCGAAAGTTCAAGCGCATGGGTGAGGTGCCTGAGGGCGCACCCCGCTACTGGCAGGAACCCAAGGGCGGCACCAAGATCGCGTGGAACGAGGACGCGCTGAAGGATCAAAGCCTGTCCGGCCCCTTGGTCATCACCGAAGGCGAGATCGACGCCGCCACGGCGATCCAGTGCGGATTCCTGCGCACGATCAGCGTCCCTGATGGTGCCCCGCCTCCTGGCGAGCGATCCGCTGAGGATCTGGAAGCAAGCGCCAAATACGACTGGCTACGCGACCTAAAGCCCTTCCTGTCGCGCGAGGCCGTGCCAGAGGTGATTTTGGCCACGGATGGTGACGACAACGGCGCCGCCCTTCTGCAAGATCTGTCGATCCAGCTAGGCCGGTTCCGGTGCAAGTTCGTGACCTATCCCAAGGCCCGCGACCCAGAGGCACGCGGCCGGCCACGTCTGAAAGACCTGAACGAGGTGCTCCAGGACTATGGTCAGAAGGGCGTCATCGAGACCCTGAACCGCGCGCAATGGATCAAGGTTGAGGGCGTCCACCGGATGAGCGAACTGCCGCCGCTCCCCAAGCAGGTGATCTACGAGCCGCGACCAAGCCGCTTCGCCAACTTCCGGCACAACTTCAAAGTCCGGCTGGGCGACTTCTCGGTCATCACCGGCACGCCAGGTTTCGGCAAGACCAGCTTCGCCAACGACGTGATGTGCGGGATCGCCCAGGACAACGACTTAACCATCGCCTGGGCTTCATTCGAACAGGAGCCTCAGCGCGACCACAAGCGGAACCTCCGCTCATGGTTCATCGGCTTCCCCGACTATCGGGCCGACCCGCAGCAGATCGATGCGGCCGATCGCTGGATCGACGAGCGCCACGTCTTCATCGTCCCCAGCGAGGACGAGGATGCCGACCTGGAATGGCTCCTCGACAAGATGGAGGCCTCGGTCGTTCGCTACGGAGCCAGCATTATCATGATCGACCCGTGGAACGAGCTGGAGCACAGCCGAAAGCATGGAGAGACGGAGACCGAATACACGGGCCGGGCGATCCGGGCGCTGAAGCGGTTCGCTAAGGCTTTTCGCGTCCACATCTGCGTCATCGCTCACCCGACCAAGTCGGTGAAAGACAGCGACGGCAAGTACAAGATGCCAACCCTCTACGACATCGCGGGCTCGGCGAACTGGTACAACAAATGCGACTTGGGTGTGATCGTCCATCGTGAGACGGAGGAGACCACGCTGATCAAGGTTCAGAAGAGCCGATATCACGAAACCATTGGAAAGCCTGGTGAAGTGCTGATGTCGTTCTCAACGGATGCGAGGCAGTTCATCGAGACGGAGAAGGTCGCATGACTATCGCCAACGACGGCACATACCGCGTTCTCGCTGATGGGCTGATCAACCAAGCCGAACAACTGCCCCGAAAACACCCCGCCGTTCAGTGTTTGAGAGACGCCGCCGCGTCGTTGTTGGATGCCGACATGCACCTCTCAGCGGCCAATGATGCCGGCCCGGATCGAAAAGGCGCAGCCGCGTGAGCAAGCAATCCAAAGCCAAGGCGAAGCTCCGCAAGGGCCGATACGCCAAGCCGTCCTCGCCCCGGATGATCGGGGCCAACGACAACCACCCCGCAGCGGTCAACGACAACGCGGCGCCGGTGACGATCCGGGGTGTCCGGTTGACCCAGGGCCAAGCCTATCGGTTTGCCAAGGCCCAGGACGATCTGGCGAGCGAGAGCTTGGAGACCCGCCGCGCCGGTCACCGTGCGCTGGAACTGCTGGACGCTGAGCTGGGCGCGAAGGTACTGGCGGACAATGTCGGTGACGCCCTGGAAGAGCGCCGTGGCCTTGAAGCCCTGCGCGGCATCGTCATCGACAAGTCCAACGTCGAGGGCGCCGTCGGTGCGCCGCGCATCGCCCGCGATGGTCTGGAAACCCTGCTGACCGCCAACTCCATCAGCCGGACCCAGCACGCCGCCGGTCTGCTCTACCGCGCCGACTATGAGCGGATCGACCCGGAGAAGATGCTTACCCCGCCCCAGCTGGACCCGGAGAAGCTGAACGTCGTCCGCGGCGGCGACGGCTGGGACCACAAGCGACGGGAGATCGAGGAACGGGTCTTCGGCATCCACCTCATGATCTGCGGCGTCGATGCGCCGACGGAGACCGAGCGGCGGGCACTGCCCAGGCTGCCGGCAAATCATCCCGCCATGCGCGCGATCCATGCGCTGGTGGAGATCGCGGGAAAGGGGGCGAACCTGGGCGACATGACTAGCAGCGGGTCCGTGAAGGCGCGCATCCGCGAGGACTTGATTTTCGCGCTGGACGCGTGCGCTATCACCTTCGGATTGGAGTGATCATGACCACACGCACCTACGGCTTCGCCCTGCCGCTCAAGTATGACGACGTGAAACCGGGCATGCTGATTTCCGCTATGTACGGTACGCGGCACATCATCGGGCTAGCGTTCTCGGACGAGCGCGAAATGCTCGTTGCTGTATTCGATGACGGAGGCGAGTCCGACCCTCGACCGCCCTATGTGATCGATCTCTCAGACGTCCACACGACGCTGACGCAAATCGTAGGTGAGCGAGAGTTCGACCCAGCCGATAATTATTCGTTCGATCTTCTCCCTCAACGAAAATCATTCGTCGAAGGCTTCTTCATTACCGGCGACGGGCGTGTCGGCTTGGCCGTCACGTACAATCGCTTTGGCACCAAGAAGTACGTTCAGCTCGATTTCGATACCGGGGAAGGCATTGTTGACGGCGGTGTTCTAGCCGTCTTGCCTCCAGCGAGACTTTACGTCGTGCAGCCTGGGAGAGAGCAGCGCCGTGAGGTGGTAGCCAAACAAGGCGATTGACACCGGAACGGTAATCGCGGACACACGCCAAGAGCGCAAGACGCGCCCGATCAGCCCCGACCCGCAACGGCCGGGGCTTTTTCGTGCCCTAAACCTCTCCATGTGCGGCGCTTCGGCAATGGCTGGCTGGTGGTGAAACGGCCTGAAAAACAATCAACGGAATCAAACCATGGCCCAACGCGGCGGCGCTCGCCCCGGCGCGGGCCGAAAACCAGGTCAGGTGTCCCAGGCCAAGCGCGACATCGCCGAGATGGCGAAGGGTCACGCTGAGAAGGCGCTGGAAGTCCTGATCGCGGTGGCGAACAACTCCAAGGCCGCGCCAGCTGCGCGCGTCTCTGCGGCATCGGCCATCCTCGATAGAGGCTACGGCAAGCCCCGACAGGCCGTGGACATGGACGCTGCTTTCGCCGGCTCGCTGACGGTCACCTACGTCACCAGCCCATCCGGTCCCGCGCCTACGCAGAGCGACGAGGACTACGAGACCGGCGAGTGATCTATGACCCTATCCCGGCCTTTCGGTATCTGACCGACCGGCCGCTTGGGTCATACACGTTCCGTGCCGCGCACGGCGGCCGTGGCTCGGCGAAGTCCTGGTCCGTCGTGGATGCCGCGATCTTTCACACCGTCACGACGGTTCGGCTCCGCGTTGTCTTCCTGCGGGAGGTCATGGCGAACCTGAAGGAGTCGTCGCTGGAGCTGGTCCGCACCCGTCTCCAGCACTTCGGCCTGCTCGGCACCTACTTTCGCGAGGTGGACGGAACGTTCGTCGGCCTCGGCGGTCAGAAGATCATGTTCATCGGTCTCTGGAAGGGCGGCAAGCCCGAGGGCATCAAGTCGCTGGAAGGCGCCGGCCTGACCATCCTGGAAGAGGCCCAGGAGGTTAAGCAGGCGTCGCTGGACGTGCTGATCCCGACCGTCCTTCGCACTGTGATCTCTGAGCTGTGGGCGATCTGGAACCCGCGCCTGGCGACCGACCCAATCGACCTGTTCTTCCGCGGCCCGGTGAAGCCCAAGCGCGCCATCGTCCGCAAGATCAACTTCGACCAGAACCCGTTCTTCCCTGACGCTCTACGCGAGCTGATGGAGTTGGACTTCCTGAAGGACAAGCTGCGTGCCGCCTGGATATGGCTCGGCGCGTATATGCCGTCAGTGCAGGGCGCAATCTGGAACCGAGAGGCGCTGGACGAGGCGTGGCGTGAGGGCAGGAACGCATCTGAGGGCGATTGGGGCCGCGTCGTCGTTGGCGTTGACCCCTCAGGCGGCGGCGATGACGTCGGCATCGTGGTCGCAGCCGAATACGGCGACGGCGCCATCATTCTGGAAGACGCCACCTGCCCCGCCACCTCGCCGATGGCCTGGGCTACGGCTGTCGCAAAGTGCGTTGATCGCTGGAAAGCGGACTGCGTGGTCGCCGAGAAGAACTTCGGCGGCGACATGGTGGAGAGCACGCTTCGCGCCGGCGGCGTCAAAGCGCGCGTCGTCATGGTGTCAGCTAGCCGGGGCAAGCAGGTCCGAGCCGAACCCGTCGCCGCCCTCTACGATCAGAAGCGGATCAGGCACCGCGAGCAGTTTCCGCTGATGGAGGCCGAGATGCTGATGACCACCCCGGCCGGCTATCAGGGCGACCTCTCGCCGAACCGCATGGATGCGCTGGTCTGGGCCGTGACCAACCTGAAGGTCGAACCGCAATCGACCGTCGCCATGTTCCTGAAGAGCCGGCACCGCGGATGAGCGCGCGTCACATGCTCGTAAACCGGGCGACCCGCACCCTGCAGGGCATGTTCCCCGGCTTCTTCGGAACGGCGAAGCACGATCATTACAAGGACTTCGGCTATCCGGCTGAGGTCACGTTCGAACTGGCCTATCACGCCTACACCCGCACCGGCCTCGGCAGCGCCGGGGTAGACAAGACGGTAGCCAAGACCTGGCAGGACGCGCCCTGGCTTCAGGAGTTCGCCCGCGACAACGGCGACGACACCCCAGAGACCAAGCTCGAAGGTGAAATCCGCAAGCGCTTCGCCGAACTGCGCGTTTGGCAGCAACTCGCCGAGGCGGATCGGCGCGGCCTCGTCGGAGCCTATGCAGGCGTCATCCTCCAGCTCGCAGACGACAGGGCGTTCGAGCAGCCTGTCACGCGGGTCAACGGCGGCCTTGAGGGTTTGGTCGAGATCATCCCAGCCTGGGAAGGCCAGTTGACCATCAGCGAGTGGCACACCGACCAGAAAGACGCCAAGACCTACGGCAAGCCCAAGATGTTCGCCTTCCACGAGGCGGCCGTCGATCGCTCCACCTCCCAGCCCCGGCAATTCAACGTCCACCCCGACCGGGTCGTGATCTGGTCCAAGGATGGATCGGTCAACGGCCGGTCGTTCCTGGCGCCGGGCTACAACGACCTGCTGACACTGGAGAAGATCAGCGGCGCCGGCGGCGAGGGCTTCTGGAAGAACGCCAAGTCCGGCCTCAGCCTGCAAATCGACAAGGACGCCAACATCACGAGCATGGCCCAAGTCATGAACGTCGAGGTGTCCGAAGTCGTCGACAAGATGGAAGAGCAGGTGAAGGACTTCAACGCGGGCTTCGACGCCTCGCTGTTGATGCAGGGCATCACCGCCACGCCCATGCAGGTCTCCCTGCCCTCGCCCGAGCACTTCTGGGCCGCGCCGCTTCAGTCCTACGCCGCCTCGATCTCGATGCCGCTGAAGATCCTGGTCGGGTCGCAGTCTGGCGAGCGGGCCAGCACCGAAGACGCCGCAGAGTGGAACAAGACCGTGATGTCGCGTCGCACCGGCATCGTCATCCCGAACATCATGGACCTCGTCCGCCGCCTGGTCCGCTTCGGCATCCTCGCCGACAAGGATTGGAACCTCGATTGGGCTGGGCTTGGAGAGGCAAGCATGGCCGACAAAGTCGCGCTCGCCGACAAGATGGCGGACATCAACGTCAAGATGCGCGACACCGGCGAGTTCATTTACACGCCCGAGGAACTGCGCAGTGTCACCGGTTTCGAGCCGCTGGAAGAGTCCGACAAGTATCGGGAGCCTGCTGACGACACTGAAGAACAGGACGCTCTTGGCGGTAAACCTGTTGAGGAAGAGCCGGAGGAAGCCTAAACTAGGCGAGCCGCCGAGGTGCTGGAAACACCGCGACGGCTCTAACCACAACGACCATTGGAGGGTCGAACATGGCTTCCCGAGCGATATGCTCTGTTGCGGGCTGCGACAAGCCTCACCTGGCCCAAACTTACTGCGAACGGCACTACAGGCGGTTCAAAAAGCATGGCGATCCTGAAGCGGGGGGGACGGCTCAGGGGGAGCTTCGCCGCTGGATCGACGCGGTCGCCCTGCGCCACACCGGCAACGACTGCCTGATCTGGCCCTTCGGGCGCCACAAGGATGGGTATGCGCAGGGTCGTTATCCTGGCCTCACCACTAGTCGAGCATATCGCGCAATCTGTGAGCTAGCGCATGGCGCGCCCCCGACGCCAGAACATGAGGCCGCGCACACCTGCGGACAGGGACGTGGTGGTTGCGTTGCTCCTAATCATCTCCGTTGGAAGACGAAGCAAGAGAACGAAGCCGACAAGACGGCGCATGGCACGCTTATAGTCGGGTCCGCACATGCGAACTCGCGACTGACAGAAGCCGATGTGCAGGCGATACGAAGTCTCCTCGGGACCATGACGCATCAAACCATCGCTGATCGTTATGGCGTTGAGCGTTCAACGATCAGCATGATCTCATCGGGCGCGACGTGGAGCTGGTTGAAATGATCAAGGTGGACTTCGAAAATCATGGCAGCAGGCTGACGTTGCACATCTCCGGCGACAGCGCTCAGGTGCATGTTCGCAGCGCCTTCGCGAGCGCACCCGAGAGCGGACACCAGCACCTGACGCCAAAACAAGCGCGAGAACTTGGCGACGCCCTACTCGCATGGGCCGAACATCAAGACTCCCTCGCTAAAGCAAAACGCGACCGCCGAGCTGCGAGGCAACGGGCCATTAAGCCCTAGGCCTGCCTGAGATCGAAGACGAGCCGGCTCCGGCCGCCTGACCCACCCACAATCGAAGGAGGCCCGCGTGCATCAGCCCGCAGCGCCGACGCGCGCCTTCCTGGTCAACAAGGGCCTGACGGCCGGTGATCAGGTCCGCGTCAACATCCGCACCCTGGCCAACTCGGCGGCTATCAAGCGCGAGAAACGCAACGGTCGCGACGTGATCATCGTCCCCTCCGCGACCCTGCCCGACGACGTCGTGATGAACGACATACTCTATCCGGCCGCCGAGATCGCTAAGTCGTTCAAGACCCTGGAGCGCACACCTGCTCCGCTGGGTCACCCTTCGGTCAACGGCAAGTTCCTCTCGGCCCGCGACCCCGAAGGCCTGAACCAGGGATGGATCGGCGCCTGGAACGAAAACGTGCGCCAAGAGGGCGGCCGCGTCTTGCTGGACAAGGTGATCGACGTCGAGCGCGCCAACCAGTCCGAGGGCGGCAAGCGCGTGCTGGCGGCCATCGACGCCGGCGACCCGGTCCACACCTCGACGGGCCTGCTGGCCATCATGGACGCCGCAAACGGCGACGTTCCCTACAAGTTCACCGCTCGCGACATCGAGTTCGACCACGACGCCATCCTTCTGGACGAAGACGGCGCCGCCACTCCCGACCAGGGCGTCGGCATGATGGTCAACTCGGCGGGCAAAGAGATCGACGTCATCAACAGCACCCTCACCGAGGATGCTGAGCGTGGGGTCGATTGGGCGCTGGATCACCTCGCCCAAGCTCTGGACCGGCGCGAACGTGCGTCGTGGCTGGAGCGCATCAAAACCGCCCTCATCGAAGCCCTGAAAGGCTCCGAGCGGGTCCCCTCTGAGCAGCAAAACAAGGACGCTGACATGACTGTCTCGAAAGAACAGTTCGATGCGCTGTCCGGCGAGGTGAAGACCCTCTCGGAAAGCGTTGCGAACATTGGCGCAAGCATCGGCACTTCGGTCGCCGAGGCCGTCGCCAACGCGCTGAAGCCCGTCACCGATCAACTGACGGCGAACGCAGCCGATCAGAAGGCCAAGGACGACGCCGAGCACGCCGATCTGGTGGGCAAGGTGGTCAAGGCCAACCTGCTGGACGAAGACACGGCGAAGGAGCTGACGCTCAACGCCCTTCGCAAGCTGGCCCCTAAGGCCGAGCCCGGCAAGGCTGCGCCGATCGCGAACAGCGGCTTCAAGCTGCCGAGCGCCAATGGCGGCAAGCCCGCGTTTAAGGCCCCGGCCGCTCAGAAGACGGAGGCCTAAGCACATGCCCCGCTTCAACAAGATCTACGCTGGCCCCGTCACCGAGGTCACGCCCCAGGTCCAGGAGCGCATCTGCGCTGCTGCGGTCCTGCCGGGCATCGCTCTGGTGGAGTCCGGTTCGGCCTTCGCCATCGCGGGCGCCAACAGCGGCGACAAGCTCTACATCGCTCAGGATAACTACCTGGCGCTGAAGGGCACTGACGACGCTTGGCCCGCAGGTGACACCGTCATCGGCATGGAAGCGCTGGATGAGCAGTTCTTCAACATCCGCGTCCCGACCGGCACCAACGTCGCTCGTGGCACCGAACTGACCACCAGCGCGGCCGGCAAGTTCGTGCTCGCCACCACGGGCCAGAACGTCGCCTTCGTCGCCGAAGAGGCCTTCAACAACAACACCGGTTCTGACCAGCTTGTGCGTGCGCGCAAAGCCGGCCGGAACGTGGTCGCCGCCTAAGGAGGGCGAACATGCGCTATTTCGACGAACAGCTCGTCGCCAACTCCCGCCCGCACCAGCAATGGTGGGGCGAGTTGAGCGTGGCGCGCGAACACTTCCACCGGGTCGAAGACCAGCATGCCGCCCTCTACGGCGAGATGTCGGGCGTCACCAACGCCTCGGCCGTCCTGCCGCGCGACGCCTGGCTAGAGCTGGACACCATCACCACCCGCGTCATGCGGGACGATGGCGGCAGCGTCTTCATGGCTGACCTGATGCCGCTGGCCAAGCCGGTGAACATCGGCAAGCTGGTCCACATGACCCGCACCGCCTCGGACACCGCCAACCCGGTGTTCCGCTCGCTGTCGGGCCAGGTGCCGGTCGCCATGGACAAGACGGTCTACAACTACGCCGGCACCGTCGTTCCGATCTTCGCCGACGGCTACGGCCGCGAATGGCGGGAATGGAACACCCTGCAGTCCGAGAACTTCGACGCTCTGGCTGACGATCAGGAAGGCTCGATCGACAAGCTGAACCGCGACATGGCCAGCTATGCCCTCGACGGCGATACCACCATCAAGTTCCAGGGCTACACCGGCTACGGCATCCGCACGTCGCCGCTGACCAAGCTGATCAACATCGGCGCGGGCGGGGCGAACATCGACCTGACCACGGCGACCCCGGATCAACTGGAAGCGTTCTTCGTCGGGCCCTTCGGCGCTATGCTAGACGCCAACCTGATCACCGAGGCCGTCAACCTCTACATCAGCCCCGACATCGCCCGTGCCTGGGACCGTTCCTATTCGAACGCCCAGGGCTTCAAGCAAGGCACCATCCGCGAGTTCGTCGCTCGCAACCGTCGCATCAACAAGATCGAGGTGACGTGGCGCCTGACGGGTAACCAGTTCTTCGGCTTCGTGCCGAACGCTCGTTACATCCGCCCGATCGTCGGCATGGCCGTGAACACCACGGCGATGACGCGCCTGAACCCGACGGACAACTACCAGTTCCTGAACATGGGCGCGATGGGGCTGGAGATCCGCGGCGACTACAACGGCAAGTCGGGCGTCTTCGCCTCGACCACAGTCTAACCCGGCGGGGCCTGGCTCCGGCCGGGCCCTTCCCTCTTTCTACCGGACGTGACCCCAAGACTTCCCCGACTGGATGTTTCCGATCTGCTGCCGTGAGACGCCATAGACCTGGGCAAGTTCGCCCTGCGTCGCCGTCGAGGCAGCAGATCGTATCGCCCGGACATCATCTTCGTTGACCTTCGCTCTCGGCGACTGTTCCCCAACCGGCCATGTGCCGTGGTCGATGCGATCGAGTTGGTTTTCCACTCGGCTCTTCCAAGACAGGTGAGCGCCGCTGACACATCCCTCATGGCCTCGCCCGCAGGAGTGAGCAGCTTCCATCCCGGGGCCAGAGTCGCCATGGACCCGATTACAGACAATGCGGTGGACGCCTGTAGACCGCCCCTTGCTCTTAATCTCGGCATAGCCGCGCCCGTTCCGCCCATATGGCCAGATCAGGCACTCAGGCCCGGCGTGGGCTACAGCCCGATCAACAAAGGCGAGACGCATAGCCGGCGAAGCACCCCCAGCCGTCGCATCGCCGTGCGCTTTCCAGCGCCGGTAATGAGGTCGGCAAAGACCCCGAAACTTCACTGGTCTCGCGCACTCAGCGATCGAGCATGTGTCGGTGTCGGTCATCTCAAACCCCGGGCTGGTGGATGTCGCTAGCCTACCGCAAGCGGTGCCCTGAAAATAGGTCATAACGACCGGCGGCACCAGAAAGGAACTGCAATGCGTATCCGTATTACTGACGCCGGCATCTACGATGGCGAAGGCAAGGAAATCCCGGTCGGCACCGAACTCGATGTCGCCGACTTCGACGTCAACGACGAGGGCCAACCGGTCGAGCCCCACCCCTGGGGCGGCCGGTTCGTCGCCATCGGCGGCGGCAAGAAGGGCAAGAAGGGCGTCAACAACGATGGCGCGCTGAAGGCCGAGCATCACGGCGGCGGCAAGTTCAACATCACCCAAGGCGAACAGGTGCTGCTGGAAGGCATCTCGAAGGCCGACGCCGATGCGTTCAATGCCCTGTCCGACGAGGACAAGCAGGCGTTCGTCGCCTCGCAGGCCAAGGCCTAAGACGTGGCGGGCTACGGACACTTCTGACTGGTCGTGGTAAGAAGACGAGCCCGCCCGGTGTTGACGCACCAGGGCGGGCTCTAACCACCATCACCTGTTAGGAGGTTCCGATGGCTGACCGACGCATATGCGCGGTAGAGACGTGCGACAAGGCCCCCGTAACGAGAGGCTGGTGCAGCGGGCACTATCACCGCTGGCAACGATACGGCGATCCAACTGGCGGCCCGCAGCTGATGGATAACAGCGGCTCATGCAGCGTCGAAAACTGCACTTCCACGGCGAAATCGCGCGGCCTTTGTTCAAACCACTACTATCATCTGCGGACCCACGGAGATCCGCTAAAGGATGCTCCGCCTCGGAAAAGCCAACCTTACAACTGGCTGGTTGAGCACGCTCATCACCAAGGCGACGAAGCCTGTCTTTTCTGGCCCTTTGCTCGCTCCGCAGGCGGACGGCCCTCGATCAACATCAGCGGCAAGACGCGGATCGCTCATCGCGAAATGTGTCGCCTCGCTCACGGCGAACCGCCAGCGCCCGATTATCAGGCTGCTCACTCCTGCGGTCGCGGTGACGATGGCTGCCTGAACCCGAACCACCTGCGCTGGGCTACAGCCACAGAGAACGAAGCTGACAAGCTGCTCCACGGCACATCTAACCGGGGCGAGCGGCACGGCATGGTCAAACTGACCGAAGATGAAGTCAGAGCGGTTCGCGCTCTTAAGGGAAAGCTGAGCCAACGAGCGGCAGCGAAAGCCTTGGGCTACACGCGCGGCGTCGTCTGCGACATCTGGACCGGCAGAACTTGGGGATGGCTGGAATGAGCGGTTATGGTTCAGACCAAGGGTTCAACGAGTGGGCGGCCGAGAACGGCTATTCCACCTCGACCGGTGACCTGACCGTAGCCCAGCTACGCCAGCGGGCCAGCGACTACCTCGACGGCCTCTATGGCGCCCGGTTCCGGGGCGAGCCGGCCGGAGGCATCGACCAAGAGCGCGCCTGGCCCCGGATCAACGCGACGGCGTGGAAGACGCCGGTCGCCACCGACGTGATCCCGCGCAACGTCATCATCGCCAGCTATCATGCGGCCATCCAGGAAGCGCTGAAGCCCGGCTCGCTCTCGATTTCCGCTGCCAACTCAGGTGCCCTGAAGCGCAAGAAGGTGGACGTGATCGAGAAAGAATACTTCGAGGGCAGCGGCAACGCCGTCACCGACAACACGCTGCGGCTGAGCGCCGTCGAAGGCCTGCTCGCCCCCTTCCTCATTCCAGAAGACGCTCCGGCGACACTCGGCCTATGGGCGGTTGGCTGACATGCTGACCTGTGCGACTGTCCCGGCCGTGACCCGCCGCATCGACAACGATGACCCCAGCCTGACCGCGCCCGACATGGCTGCGCGGATGGCGACTGAGACTCTGATGGACATCGTCGGCTCGGCCGATCTGCTCCAGAAGTCGATCATTCACGACAACCCGATCGAGCAGCAGCAGAAGATCATCGAAGTCGCCCGCGCTCAGTTCGAGGCCTATCTCGACCTGATGATGGAAGCGGCGCGCCACGCCAGGGCGCTGAAGCCCTAAACCCCATGGCCAGACGCCCGTCTCAGAAACGGCTCTTCCGGGAGCTGGCGGCGAAGTATGGCCAGGAGGTCGCCCAGGCCTTCATGACTGCCATCCGCGACCTGACCCGGCAGGTTGAGATCCAGAAGCTTCTGCTGGCCCTGGAACGCCGCGATCTAGACGCCGCCATGCAGGCCCTGCACATTGATCGGGCCGCTTTCCAACCTCTGGAAGCCGCGCTGGTCGAAGCCTTCACCGCCGGGGGCCAAGGCGCTGTCGCCACCATGCCGGCCGCCGTGTCCATTGGCTTCCGCTTCGACCCCGGCAACCAGCGCGCCGCCGCGATCATCCGCGAGACGGCCGCCACGCTAATCACCCGCCTGACGCAGGGGGAAATCGATCAGGCCCGCGCCTTCCTTGCCGACGGCATGGCGCGCGGCGCCGGTCCTCGCTCTGTGGCGCTGGATCTGGTCGGAAGGATCAGCCGAGCCACCGGCGAAAGAACTGGCGGCATCCTGGGGCTTAGCGGGCCTCAGCGTGACTACGTCGCCACCGCCCGCGCCGAACTGGCGTCGACGGACCCTGCCCTGCTCCGCAACTATCTGACCCGAAACCAGCGCGACCGCCGTTATGACCGCGCCGTGGCCCGCGCCATCGAGGCCGGCAAACCTGTCCCGCCCGAGACCGCCCGCACGGCCGTCACCCGCTATTCCGCCCGCCTGGTCCGTCTCCGCGGCGAAGTCATCGCCCGCACCGAAGGCCTGCCCGCCATCCGCGCCGCCAAGCATGAGGCGTTTCAGCAGCTCGTTGATGATGGCCGGGTCGAGGTCATGGACATCGTGCGCGGTTGGAGCACCACAGAAGACGGACGCCAACGCGACACCCACGACGCCATGAACGGGCAAGAGGTGCGCGGCTTAGACATGCCGTTCACCAGCCCGAGCGGCGCCCAGATGATGTTCCCCGGCGACACCTCACGCGGCGCGCCGGCGTCCGAGATCGTGGCCTGCCGCTGCGACGAGTTCATTGCCGTGAGGAAGTGGCCCCTATGAGCATCATCGACGGCCTCGCGGCGGAGGCTTTGGCAGACTTCGGCGAGGACTTCGAAAGCGGCTCGCTGACCGTTCCCGGCACCCGCACCCCCGATGGTCAAGGCGGCTTCATCAACGGCCCGGCGACGGTCTATTCCTGCCGCGTCCTTCTGACCGACTACAGCGACTTTCGCCGGCAAACCCTCGGCATCCCTGCAACTGACCGCCAGGTGCTTGTCCTGGGCGCGTCTCTGCCCTCGGGCATCATCCCAGCCGCCGGGCACAAGATCACGGCCCCAGACCCCGGCAAGGGCCTGTTGCCGACCACCTTCGACGTGATCGCCAAGACTGGCGACCCGGCGGCGGCCCTCTACAAGCTCCAGGCGCGCTAGGCGTCCTCGGCTCTCACGGGCGCGGCGGGCGTGCCCTTCGGCAGCGCGCCGATCACCGCCGCAACATCGGGCCAGTCGAACTGCTCAGCATCAGCGGCATTCGGCGACCAGGCTCTCGCCTCGGTCAAATATTGGCGCGGCTCCGTCGTGGTCACGACGATCAGTTTCGATGGCTGGGTCATCGGCCTTCATAGGAGGCCGCCATGGCGAAAGTCACGCTCGACCTCGGCGCCATCGATGCGGTTTCGGATCGCGCGGCTGAGGCCGGCCTTCGACAAGCGCTTGGGGAATACGAGCGCATCCTAAAGACCGACGTCCTGAACCGCGCCGGGTCGGGGAAGCAGTACGGCAAGCATCAGGCATCCGCACCCGGCGAACCCCCTGCCCGCGACCTCGGCAATCTGGTCGCCAACACGAACGCAGACCCGACCATCCGCGACGACGGTGACGACAAGGTTGGTACGGTCACCGCCAACGCCAACTACGCCCTGCCCCTTCACAACGGCACCGAGCGCATCGCGGCGCGCCCCTTCATGGATGTGCCGGCGAAAGAAAACCAGCGCGAGCTGACCGAGGCGTTTGTCAGGGGGGCGAGAGAATGAACAGCACCGCCGCCATCTTCGCCCGCCTGAACGGATCGCTGTCGATCATCGACCGCCTCGACGTCTTCGAAGACCGCGCCGCCATCTTCAACGACCGCGCCCCTGACGACTTCCAGTTCACGGGTAAGGCCGCCTTGGTGATCGCCGCGCCATCGGGCGACATCGACGCCAGCACCTTCTCCGAGACCATCCGCGACATCACCCAGGACGTCCGCCTCTACGCTCGCGACACCGGCTCGACAGCCGCCATCGACGCGCTGGGCCGCGACATCCGCGACCTCTTCCACCTCCAGGCCTCACAGATCGAGGTCGAGGACGGAACCTGCTCTCTCGCGACCGCTACCGGGCCGGTTGCAGCGCCGACCACTGACCCCTCGCTGGTCGGTCGGCGGGTTCAGCTCCGGCTCCAACTGAAAAAGGACTGACCTATGGCCTATCTGGCTCAAGGGGCGATCAAGGTCGAGGTCAACCTCGGCACCGACGGCTCGCCCGACTGGACGAACGTTCCCGGCGTCACCGTGGCCAATGGCCTCGGCTTCTCCGAAAACCGCATCGACGTCACCGACTTCGACACCGCGCCTGGCACGCAGGAAAGCATCTCGGGCGCCCGGCCGAACGTGCCCCTGACCTTCACCATGCATGATGAGCCCACGGATGAAGCCCAGATCGCCATCCATGAGGCCTGCGACGACAACGAGCCGATTGGCTTCCGCCTGCTGCGCGGCGCCAAGGCCCAGGAGTTCAAGAGCGTCCCGACCGTGTCGCTGACCGCCCCCGTCAACGGCGTGGTGACCTACAGCGTCTCGGCGACCCCCGACGCTAAGCCGACCCGCACCACGGTCACGCCGTAACATGAACGACGCCCGCCTCGGCATAGTGCGCCTGTCGCTCCCAGACGAGCGACAGGTCGCCCTGCAACTGACCTTCGCCGCCTTGGACGCCAAAGGCCACGACTGGCTGCTGGATCGCTTCAAGGTGCTCCAGAAGGGTCGTGCCGGGGCGTCGTCTGCTCTCGGTGATCTCTTGGAGGTTCTGACCGCCGGCGCCATCACCAAGGCCGACGTCATCGGCGCGCCTGTCGCCGCGTTTCCCCTGTCGCCTTGCATGAAAGCCTGCTGGGATGCCTGGGAGCTTGCCCAATATGGCCCGGCCGGGAGGTCCGCCGAAGCTGGCCCCGCAAACCCTCAGACGCGACGGCCGACGCTGTGGAGGCGGCTCTTCGGGCGGCGCTGAAAGGCGGGCTGTCCGAAGCCGAGTTCTGGAAGCTGACGCCCTATCGCCTGGGCATGATCCTGACCGAGCGCGGGCGCGGTGAAGCAGCCTCGGCGCTCTGGACCGGATGGATGGTCGCCCGTCTCGCTGTTGAGCGGGAGCCGACGCTGTCAGGGCCGCAGCACTATTTCCGCGAGTTCTTCGACCCGTCCGGGAAAGCCTCCGATGCCGAGGCGATGGCCGACGCAGAGTTCAACCGGATCGCCCGCGTCTATGGCGTCGAGATCGTGGACTTGTCGGATGAGGGTGCGGCGCCCTAGCCTGTCGCTCTTTCGGGAGTGACGAATGCTGAAGCTGATCGCCGGTTGGATACTCGTGCTGCTGGGCCTCGCTCTCGGTGGCTTCGGGCTTCTGGCCCTTTCTGGCCCGCCCCAAACGTTGGGCCTTGGCAGCGCCGCGCAGCTTCTGGCCTTGCAGACACAGATGCTGGTCTTAGGGTCGACCTCTCTCATCGTCGGGACAATCCTCCTGACAACCAGACGGCGCGACTAGCGCTCTCGACATTGATCCTACCAGGGCTCGCTTCGGCGGGCCTTTTTCTTTGGAGGCGGCATGACCGACAGCCCTGTAGTCGGCAGCGCCTCTTGGGAGCTGCGCGCCACACGCGACAAGCTGAAGCAGGATCTGCGCGACTCCGAGACCGACGTAAAACAGGCCGTCGGCGCCATGGAGAGAGATGCCAGCGCCGGTGCAGACCGGGTTGGCGCGTCCTTCGGGAAAATGGGCAAGGCTATCGGGGTCGGCATTGCTGCCGTCGCCGCCGTAGCTGCCGCTGGCCTCGCCATTGCGGTGCAGTTCGGCCAGGCCAGCCTCAAGATGGCCGACGACTTGGCCAACTCGGCCCAGCGCATTGGGATCGGCACGGCCGCACTTCAGGAATGGCAGTACGTCGCGCGCAAGACCGGCGAGGACGCCTCAGCAGTCAGCGGCTCGCTAGAGACCTTCTCCAACAAGTTCGCTTCTGCCGCCGCCGAGCTATCGAAGGCGGACGTGAAGGCCTTCGCAGCCCTACGCCTAGATCCGGAAGACCTCCGCGGCTTCAAGGACGTCGAGGCGGCTCTTGATGAGGTCGTGGACCGTATCGGTTCACTGAAGAGCGAAAGCGACCGCGCCGCGATTGCTGAACGGCTGGGCCTAGGTCCGCTCGCTTCGGCACTTCGCGACGGTTCGGCTGAAGTCGCTCGGCTGAGGGACGAGGCGCAAGCCCTCGGCTTCGTGATGGACGAAGATCTGATCCGGAAAGGGTCGGAAGCTCAGGGCCAGATGGAAGACCTGGCGCAAGTGATCGGCATCCAACTCGCCGGGGCTTTCATCGAGCTGTCAGACGAGGTGCTGACCTTCACCAGCTATATCGCCGACGCGCTGCGGGGCCTGAACGCTTTCATCGAGCGCGCTCAAACCTGGAAGACGCGTGTCGACGCCATGTACGGCGACGGCGTCACCACAGGCATCAAGGAAGGCGGCATCATGGGCCCCCTCCGCGCCATCGGGAGCACGGTCGGGTCTGTCGTCTCTGGAAGGACGTTCCGAGCCGCCGCTGACATTCGCGCCGGCAACAGCCTCCCGGATTACGCCAATCCGATCGACGCCAACGCGGTAGCTGCCTTCGGTGTGTCGCCGCCGTCGCCCCGCACACCTCGCAATGACTTCGCCGGCACGCTTTCCGTTCCAGCCGGCCGCACCCGCACCGACAATAGCGCTCAGCGCGCCGCCGAGCGCGAAGCCCGCCGGGCCGAAAGGGTCGAGCAGGAAATCTTCCGTGCCCGCCAACGCCTGCTCCAAGTCGCCGAAGACGACATCCTGACCGCCCAGCAGCGCTATGACTTGGCGCGCGAGCAGCTGAAGATGGATCGCGAGGCGCGCGACGCGGAAATCCAGAGCAAGTCCGACCGGGGCGAGATCAAGGCCGCTGAGCGCCGCCAACTGGACGCCGCCAACGCCTCGGCCGACGCCCTTGAAGACCGGCTGCTGACCGACAACGCCTTCCGCGAAATCCAAGACGAGCGCCTGGCGACGGAGAAGCTGCTCTCAGGACTGACCGCCGACCTGCTGTCGCTTCAGTCCGGCGCCGCCCGCACCGCCAAGGAGCGCCAGCGGATTGAACTGGACCTGCTGGAGATCACCCAGCGCCAGCGTCGCGAAGCCCTACGTTTGGAGCTGGACCGCAACCCGTCTCTGACCCAAGCCCAGCGCGACGGCGCGATGGCCACCAACGGCCGGATCGAGCGCGGCGAACGCGACGCCGTCATCCGCAACAACCTGTCGCCTCTCCAGGCTTGGCGTGACGAGAGTCTGAAGACTGCCGACGAAATCCGCGAGGCCTATGAGAACGTCGGCGCCCGCGGCCTCGATGCGCTCAACAGCGGCATCGTCGATGCCATCATGAACACCAAGAGCCTGGGCGAGACCTTCTCTTCAGTGGCTAAGCAAATCCTGGCAGACCTGCTGTCGATCTCGGTGCGGCGCGGGATCACCGAGCCTCTGGCGGACATGCTGTTCGGAGGTTCGGGCTCTGGATCAGGCGGCGGCATCGGCTCGTCGATCTTCTCAGCCATCAAGTCGGCGCTGAAGATCCCCGGCTTCTCCAGCGGCGTCTCCAACTTCGGCGGGGGGCTCGCCTATGTACATGCCGGCGAAATCCTGGCCAATCTGCCTCAGGGCACCGACGTGATCCCTGCGCATGCCGTCCAGGCCATGGGAAGCAAGGCCAGCGTTTCGCGCGTCGTGGTGACCACGAATGACGACCGGTTCAACGCCTACGTTGATGACCGCGCCGCTCGGCCGGCCGCTGCTGCCTTCAGCACCGCTCGGAAAGCAGTGCCGGCCGACATGGCCCGGACTGACCGCTACACGCTGGGGCGTCGTCGCTGATGTCTGTTCTGGTCCTGCCGACCGATCCGGCCCCCGCCAACATGGGCATCGCCATGATCACGGCGAAGAACGTCTTGGCCCCGGCCTTCGGTGACGGTGAGCAGGAGCTTCTGCGCAAGGGCAGCCGCTACGCCCTCACCTTCCAGATGCCGCCGATGCGCTACGTTACGTCGATGGACTGGGACGACCTGATGGCCGAGGGCGATACGGTCGTCATGAAGGTGCATCAGCCCGGCTTCGACACTGGCGCGCCTGGCACGCCGCGCGTGAACGGCGCCGGTCAGTCCGGATCCGCTCTGGTGATCGACGGCCTGACGAGCGGCTATGTCATCCGCAAGGGTCAGTTCCTGTCGGTCATCACCCAAGGCCGCCGCTTCCTCTATCGCGCCAAGGCCAATGTGACGGTCTCAAGCGGGACAGCGACCGTTCCGCTCCGCACGATGCTGCGCTTCCCCCCGGCGGATAACGACGTGGTTGAGATCGCCCAGCCCATGATCGAGGGCTTCGTCCGTGACATGGATAGCTGGGAAGTCGGCGTCGACCGCCTGGTCGTCCTTAAGTTCACGGTGAGGGAGCGCTGATGGACGCGAACCTGATCGCCGCCTATCAGCAGCCCGCCTTCGTCAAGGCGACGCTCGTTCGCTTCGATATGGCTGGCGGGGCCATTTGCTTGACCGACGGCGGGTTCGTCGTCTTCGACGCCGGCGAAGGGAATGGCCCCGAGGCCTATGTCGGCCATCACCCGGTCTATGGCTCGCTCGACACCGTGGGATCGATCAAGGACGGTTCCGAAGCTCAGACGACCCGGATCGACCTGGGCATTCTGCCGGTCTCGGACGTCGCGGCCGCCGCCCTCGCCGCCCCGTCAACGCAGGGCACGCGGGTCCAATGGTGGGAGGGCGCTGTCGATCAGGCCTCCGGACTCCTCATCGGCGCGCCCGAGCTGAAGTTCGACGGCGAGATCGACAAGCCCCGGTTTCAGGTCGGCGATAGCTGGCTGCTGACGCTGGAGTGCGGCACCCAGGCCGAACGCCAGCTGGAACCGAACTCGGACTGGCGCCTGAACCACGCGACGCATCAGCGGATCTGGCCCGGCGAAATGGGCTTGGCCTACGTCGACGGTGTCGCCCGCAAGAACGAGTGGCGCAGTCGGCCGGAGAACCCCGGCCTGTTCAAGCGCCTGCTCAACACCTTCGTGCCTTTCTCCAAGTAGGGCGATCCATGCACCCCATGATGAAGCGCCAGGCTGCGACGCAGGCCTGCATGGACCGCTTTGCCTTCAAGGCCGTCGAGCCGGGCAAGCGCGACTGCGGCAAGCTGGCAGCCCACGCCATGGGCAAGATGGGCCGGTCGGCGAAGCTGCTGAACGGGACGCGCCACAAGACCTTCGCCGGCGCCCTGAAATACATCCGCCGCCTTGGCTTCAAGGATCTGATCGCCCTGATGGATGCGACCGGCCTTGAGCGCTTGCCGCCGGCCGCCGCCCTGCCCGGCGACATCATCGCCATGCCCTCGGAAGACGGCGACGGCTTCGGCTGCTCGCTCGCCGTGGCGCTGGATAACGGCCGGGTGCTGGGCCTGAACCCCGCCTCGGGCCTGATTGAACCGATGATCCCTCACCTGTTCATCTGCGCCTGGAGGGTCTGAATGCCGTTCCTCCTGCCTGCTGCTGCGTCTGCCGTCTCCGCCGCTGCGCCGGCCGCTGCTGCCGCAGGCGCCAGCGCTGCCGCCTCGGCCGGGATCGGCGCGACACTGACCAGCATCGCCGGCAATGTCCTGATGAATGTCGCCATCTCGGCGGCGATGTCGATCTTCCAGCCCCAGGTCGGGGTGGCGGGTCGGACGTTTGAATGGACGCTGGACCCCGACGGCCCTATTCCCTTCGCCGCCGGGCGCATCGGCGTTCCCGGCTCGGCCGTCTATCGGAAGACCTTCGGTCCCGACCTGATGTATTACGGCATCCCGTCGGTGCTCTCGGGCGCTGGGCCGATCGACGGCTTCGAAGGCTTCATGGCCGACGACGAGACCGTGACCTTCGACGGGTCCGGCAAGGCCGTAAGCAGCCAGTACGCAGGCGAGCTTTGGTACAAGACCAAGCTCGGCACGCAGCCCGACACCGCCATCACCTCGCCCACAGGGCTGAAGAACGGGGCGACCCTTCCTGGCTGGACCTCAGCTCACCGCCTGTCGGGACTGGCCTCGTACATGATCGTCATGGGCGAGAACTCGAAGGGAACCGCCTTCCCGACGGGTGAGATCAAGCCGATCATCACCTTCCGCGGGCTGAAGGTTTATGACCCGCGAAAGGACAGCACCTACCCTGGCGGGTCAGGCGCGCACCGGCTGGCCGACCCTGCGACGTGGACTTATTCCGCCAATCCGATCTTATGGGCGCTGAAATGGACGCTGGGGCTCTGGGCAGGCCCCAACGGCAAGGGCGCGCCACAGGTCGATTATCAGGTCGGCGGCATCGGGGCGAAGCTCTCCGGCATCGATATCCCGGCCTTCGTCGCCGCCGCCAATGTCGCGGACGCCAACGGCTGGACCTGCGCCGCTTATCCGACCACTGACGACGACAAGCACCAGGTGCTGACCGGGTTCTTGCAAGCGGGCGGGGCCATCTACGCCCAGCGCGCCGGCAAGATCAGCTGCATTCAGCGGGCCGCCCCCCGCACCAGCATCGTCACCATCTCGGCCTATGACACGGCAGGTCCGTTGGAGATCGACACGGCTGCCAGCCGCATCGACCGGATCAATACCCTGCGTCCCCGCTTCTGGAGCGAGCCACACCGCTGGCAGATGACGGCCCTCGACCAAGAGGTGACCGCCCAGGCCTATCGCGACGAGGACGGCGGGATTCGCCCGTCCGGCATCGACTATCCCTATGTCACCAATGCCCGCCAAGCGGGCCAGCTCGCCGCTCTCCAAATCGCCAACACGCGCGAGGGCATCGCGGGTGTGATCCCGCTGAAGCCGCACCTGCAACGCATCCGGCCGGGCGACGCCTTCACGATCACCGAGGCGGGATTTGTCCTGAACGGGCTGAAATGCCTGTGCCTGAACACCGACTACGACCCGGCGACGGGCGTGGTGCGGGTGTCGTTCGTCAGTGAGACCGACGCCAAATATCCTTTCGCCCTGGGCCAGAACCCGACGCCGCCGACGCCACAGGTGCTGACCCCGGTTGACCCCCGCTACGTCTCGCCTCCGGCTATCGGCGATTGGACGCTCGCCGCCGAAACCCTTGTTGAGAACGGCAGCTCGATCCCGATCATCGCATTCACTGGCGCGTGCGAGAACGCCACAGCGGAAAGCGTCATCTTCGAGTTTCGCCCGGTTGATGACCCGCCTCGCCTATGGGCGGGCGCCGGGGTTGAGGGGCCAGCCGTCGAGCGTAAGGAGGTGGGCGGCCCTATCACCCAAGGCACCGCTTACGAAGGTGCGGTCAGCTATCGGCGCGGCAACAACGTCTCCGACCGTCTAGTGCTGGGCCCAGTTACGGTTGGCTCATATGCCGTGTCGCCAGGACCGGCAGCGCGGCGGTTGGTCAGCCAAAGCATCGACTATCCGTTCACAAGCGACGGCGCCTCTATCACCATCGCCAGCGCTTTTACTGGCGTAGTCGAAGGTTCGGGTGAGACCGTCTCCTTCCCGACAGGACTGGTCACCGGCCTGGCCAACTCCACGCAATACGGCGTCTTTTGGAAGGCTGGCGTTGGCTACGAAGCCGAGGCCTATCCAGCAACCACGCGCATGACTACCGGATCGTGGGTCTTCGTCGGCTGGCAGGCCACGTCAGATGGCGCTGGTGGCTATCCGATCACTCCCCCGCCTCCACCGGGATGGGGCGGCGCAGGCAATACGCCTGCATCACAGAACGACATTTAGGGACACCCTGAAATGATCACACCAGGACGCCTGGACCTCACGGTTCAGCGATGGACGCCGTTCGTCTATCAGATCGACTTCAAGGGCCTGGATTTCACCGGCGCCACGATGGCCATGCAGGTTCGCCTCTACCGTGATGCGCCGAGCGCCGCGCTGATCAGCCTCGCCAACGCCGCGGCAAATGCCGAGGGGCTTTCGGTCTCCGTTGCGACCGCTGACGGCGTGACGACTTCCACGGTTCAGATCCGCATTAATGAGACGACCGCAGAAGGTCTGCTGCTGAATGCCGGCAAGCCTGGCGACGACATCACCCTTGTTTACGACCTCCACATCACGGGCGGGGGTTTCCCCAAAACCCGCTGGATCGAGGGCGTCCTCATCATCAGAGCCGGAGCGACGCAAAATGGCTGATGCAATTGTTCAGGTCTTTGAAGGCCGCGCCACCATCAGTTTCTCTGGCCCCGAGGTCATTTCCTCGTTGCTGACCCAGGCAAGCGCGGCGGCCCAATCGGCGGCCGAAGACGCCGGACGGGCAGTCGAGGCCAAGGATGAGATCGTCGCAATCAGCGACTTAATCCAAGAGTCGATCATCCCGCCGAACCTCGACGTTGGGACGGTCCAATCGGGATCGAGCAACCTCATTCGTATGGACCGGATCGTGACCAACGGGGCCAACGACGGCACCTCTCAGGTCTATCAGCTGGTCAATCGGGTCTATGCCCGAGGGGCGGTCAACTATGACAGCGTGCGCGCTCATTACAGCGGGACGCATATCGATACGACGGCTGGGACGACGACCAACGCCGATGGCCTCCACCAATACGTCTGGCTGGGCGGCGCCGGGAACGTCGCCTATTCCAAGGTCATCGCCGCGCATCTTCGGGCGGACGGTCCCGGCGACGTCGGAGAGGCGATCCTGTTCCGCGCGGTCTCCACGACCCTAGGTGCGGACGCCAGTGTCGGACAGATCAAAGGCTTCAGTTCAGGCCAGCTCGGCGATCCGACCAAGGTAGACAGCGTCATTGCGTTTGACGCTGAAGACACGTCGGCTGTCAGTTACGCTATCGGCTTCCGGTCGACCTTCATGGCCGGCGACAACAAATATGCGTTCTTTGGCGCAGGCACCGCGCCGAGCGCATTTGGCGGCAAGGTGGGGATCGGTCAGACGATCCCGCCGCTCTGGCAGCTGACCGTTAAAGGGTCCGACAACAACTGGACGGCGGACATCCAGAATGATCATAGCTCCAGTCCGTCCGGCGTCCGGGTCCGATATACGGGCTCCGCTCCGTCCAGCAGCGAAAACTACTTTTACTCCGGTTACGACACGAGCGGCCTGAAGTTCGGCATCGCCAGCAACGGTCGGTATCAGATCGGCGCCAACTTCGTCCTGAACTCTCGCCAAGCCGCCGTCACCGCTCCGACCGGCGGCTCTACGGTCGATGCTCAAGCGCGTACCGCGATCAACGACTTGATCCAACGGCTTCAGGCCCACGGCCTCATCAGCTGACACCCGACATGCCGCCCAACGGCTGTTCCACCACGGCCTGACATTCGGAGACCTTCATGGCTCGTTTCATCCGCTGGGTGGCGGAACCCTTCACCGTGTTCGGGATCGGCGCGACGATGAACCTGATCCTGAGCGCGGCGGCCTATGCCGGCGTCATCGGCGCGGACCGGATCGACCCCGACTGGATATTCCTGGCGGGAGCGGCCGGGGGGATCGTGTCCGCCATGGTTCACGTCGGCGTGGTGTCGCTGGGTTCCGAACCTGCGACCTCGCGCGAGATCGTTCGGGCCGTGATCGAGGGGGTGTTCGCCGTCGTCGTCGGCGCGCTGGTCGCCCGGTTCTGGGCCGCGCCCATCGCTCTGCGACTGGCGCCTGACATCAACCCGTCCGACCTGAGAGCCATCGGCTTCGGGATCGGCATGGGGGCGTGGCGCTTCGCACCTGGTCTGTTTGGGGCCGTCAAACTGCTGTCCAACCCCGCCACGCTTCGCGATCTGGCCCTTCGCTGGCTGGGCGGCACGAGGGCCAACCCATGACCCCTGTCGATATCGTAGCCGTCATTGCCGCCGGGCTGGTCGGACTGACCGTTCTCGCCCGAGCGGAGTTGGTTTCGCCGCGCGTTCGCAGTTCCTACGCCAGCAACGGGTTCGTGCGGTTCGGCATGGACGCCGTCGCCTTGGTGACGGTGTTCGTCATCTTCGAGGTCGTTGGCGGCGCGCATGTGCCCGACGCCGTCGCCTGGTTCTTCGTCATCGCCGCCCTGACCTCGACCGCCATGCTGGTCAGCATGTTCGTCCACGATGGGCGCGAGGTGCTGGAGGTCCGCCGGGCGGAGACGCGGGCCGCCGACGTTCAGGACATGAAGGAAGCGGTGGCGGAGACGATCCCGCCGGCCGTGGAGCGCTCTCTGGAGAAGGTGGTCACGAGTTTCGCCGAACCTGCGCCCGATTACGATCGGCTGATCCGCATCGAGCCGGTCCCGTCTGCCCCGCCGCCCGGCGACTGACGAACCCGGTTCGTCTCCATCCCACAATCTGACCTGCCCAACGGAGACGCCATGTCGCCCGCCGCCCTGAAGCGCGCCCTCGATCCCGCCTACATCGGGTCGCCGTTCGCCCAACCCTTCCAGTTTTTCGATGGCGACGCGTCCACGCCCATGGACCTGACGGGCCGCACCGTGGTGCTGTTCCTCGACCGGCAGGGCCTGCCCGACGCCCATCATGAGATCACCGGCGTGATCCAGACAGATGGCCGTGTGCTGTTCTCGGTCGCGGACACCTCGTCATGGATCAAGGGCGACTACTCGCTGGAGGTCCGTCTTGATGGCGTGTCGGTCGTGGTCGGCCGGATCGTGGTGGCCAAGGGCGCGGGCGCGAGCGGCTCGGACATGGTCGGCGCGGCTCAGCCTCCAACCGCCCCCGGCGTCGTTATCGCGGGATCAGGCGTCGTTCAGGTCGTCAGCGTGGCTCCCAGCGCCGCGACGGACCCTTCTGGCATCATCCTGCCCCAAGACCTCTCAGCTGCCCTTGGCGGCGCGGAAACGCTGGCGGACGCCCTACTCTGGCTGGCGCAGAACGGCGGCACGCCCTCGCCCATCCTCCGCGACCTGATCGGCGGCGTCGTCATCAGCAGCGTGGCGACCGGCGCGCTGTCAGTGGCGGCCGCTGGCCAGGTGCTTCTGTCCGGCGCGATCAGCAGCGTGTCGTCGGCGACTGGGTCGCTGACCGTCGGCGCGGCAAGCAGCATCGCCCTTGTCGGCTCGGCCGTCTCGGTCTCTACGTTGACGGGCGCCATGACCATCGTGAGGCAAGTCGCTCTGGCCGGCACAGCGGCCGGCGTTTCGGTGGTGGCGGGATCGCTATCAGTGACGGCCTCTGGTCCAGCAGCAATGGCGTTCCCCGCGCAGGGCGCTGCCTACGACTTCGACTGGACGTTCCTTGTCGACCCGGTTGCGCCGTATCGAACGATAGCGCCGAACACCGGTTCGCAGCCGATCGGCAGCAACACCAACCCTCTGCTCTACAAGCAGATGACGACGCAGGTGTCTCACTACATCGAGGACATCGACGGCACGCTGCTGCTGCGGGACGGAAACATGGGGCCGCGCCGGTCGCGCAAGGGCCTGATGTCGTTCAACGGGCAGTGGAACCGCGCTGTTGCGCCTCGTGACCTGACGAACGCCGCCTGGGTCAAGGCGAACGCGACCGCCACCCTGAACCAGATCGGCCGCGAGGGGTCGGCTAACGCCGCTTCGCTGCTGACCTTCACGGCGGATAACGGCACCGTCACGCAGGCCATCACCAACGCCTCAATCCTCCGTCGTCTATACTTCGACGTGAAGCGGGTGTCTGGCACTGATCCGCTGGAGTTCAGCTTTGACAACGGGGTGACATGGTATTCGATCACGCCGACCGGAACAGGATGGAACCGGGCCAAGTCGTCCCTGCAAACCGTAACCGATCCGACGATCATCCTACGCGGTAAGAACAGCAACAGCTTCGTGCTGGACTTCATCAACCTGATGGAGCCGCGCGAAGGTCTGGCCTCGACCATTCCCGACATCATTCGCTTGACCTCCGCGACGGGCGTTGGTCGCGACCGCATCCACCACACCGACACTTCGGCGGGTGGCGGACCATCGGGCGAGCAGGGCATCAACATCGTGCGTTCGCGATACACGCACGGCCTGTTTGTCGAGCTTTGCTACATGAACCCGGCGACCCTCGTGGCGACGCTGGGGGGGCTTTCGGTGGACGTGCAGACGACGCCCTCGCCTGCGGTTCTGGTCATCAATCGTGAAGATGCAAACGAGCAGGTCAGCGCGCCAGCGATCCTAGACGACGGAACCTTCACGAAGTTCAACAAGATTTTCTATTTCCGCACCCCGACCGAGCTTCGCTTGGCGGTGAACGGCGTTTTGTATCGGACGGCCAACGTTCGCAACTACACGACGGCCACGACACACGACTTCGCCACCAACGGTGCGCTTAGCGCGCTGGAGGGCTTCGTGAAGCGCCAACCATGGTTCGACGACAGTCGCGTTCCTAGCGACGCCGAGATGATCGCGTGGACATCGTGACCCGCCGTCAGATCGTCGCCTCGCGCGTCACCGCCCTCATCCTGTTCCCCGTCGCCTTCTGGGCTGCGGTGATCGTCCTCACTCTCACCTGAAGGAGACCCGCCATGAGCGGACTGAGCACCTATACCCAGAATGCAATCCTGAACTGGCTCAAAGGCACAACGATGCCGAGCGCACCGGCGGCCGTCTATGTCGGCTTGTTCAACGGCGATCCGACCGACGCCGGATCGGGCGGGGCCGAAGTGACGACCACGGTTCGCGCCGCTGGTCGCGTCGCCGCCACCTTCGGCAACATCACTGGCAACACCTCGATCGCCAACAGCGCCGATGTCGATTTCGGTCAGGCGGCCGGCGCAGCAACGGCCTCCCACTTCGGCCTGTTTTCGGCCGCGTCGGGTGGTCAGCTGCTGGCCTCGGGCGCGCTGGCGGCGTCGCAGAGCATCGTCGCCACCAACCTGGTCAAGTTCGCGACCGGCGCCCTGACCGTGACCGTGGACTGAGGGTGAACCATGGTACTCTCTGAATCCCAAGCTCGCGCCCTGCGCCTGAAGCGCGCTGATCGCGTCGGCGACATCGCCAACGCCCAGGCCGACATCGACGCCATTGACCGGGAACTGACGGGCCAGGCCGCTCCGACCGATCCCGTCGTGACACCGCCCAAGGCCTCGGTCCTGCCGCCCATCGCCGGGCCGCTGACGCCGAACGCCTGGGGCAACTCGTGGACACCGTCCGATTGGGACGAGCCGAAGATGAACGGCTATCGCTGGTCCCCCAATAACGTCTTCCTCGACGGGACGGACCTGAAGGTGCGCCTGACCGAGAAGAACAGCGCCCAGATCCAGCAGACCGGCGCGGCCCGCAGCGCCAAGGGCCGCTGGGAGGTCGATGTCACCCTCGCCGCTCCGACGCCCGGCATGATCCAGGCGCCGCTCTGGACCTACAACAACGAGACCCGCGACGAGCTGGACTTCGAATGGGTCGGCGACAAGGGCCTGCAGCTGAACGTCTACGCCAAGGGCGTGTCTGTCTGGTCCAAGACCATCGCCAACGTGAAGGATGGCCGCCACCACATCGCCGTCGAGTATGAGGCCAGCAAGTCGGTGATTTTCATCATGGACGGCGTCGAACTGGACCGCGTCACCCCGGCCCAGACGAAGGGCGCCGCGTTCCCGACCTCGCCGATGAAGGCCTATATCGAGGTCTGGCCGTCACTGTCCGAGGGCTGGGCGGGCAAGTGGCAGGGCGCCGGGTCCGGCCTGACCATGACCGTCCACGGCTTCAAGCAGTCCTGACGGCTTAGCGGCTCGGCTGATGTGTTCATCTGGCCGAGCCGCTGGCGCGACCTGAGCCATCCGCGCCGCCGATGCCAACACATCGACACTCTCACCGTATGCGGAAAGCAATCCGCTGCAACCCTATGACGGCCCGGCCGATGATGTCCTCGCCCAGCCGGGCCGCCTGACGCAGTTCGGGCACGAGCTGCGACGGCGCGGCGAATAGCGCAACCGAAGGGTGGTGTCATCGGATTCGAGGCACGCCCGCAAAGATCAGGCCTGTGATCCAGGTCAGCACGGGCAACAGCATAGATGCGGCCCTCTTCTTCTCGACCGCCATGCTTCCCCCCGAAACTGAAATGGCCGGGGCATCTGCGGAACCTCCGGCCCATAGCTCCCCGCTAGAGCGAGCGCTTGGCTCAACCTTGACGGTATATCGCGCACCCAAGACGCGCAACCCCCACAATCTGGAGACTGACCATGCCGTATGTGCTGGGCGCGAAGTCGCGCGCCGAACTGAAGGGCGTCCACCCCAATCTGGTCCGAGTCGTCGAACGGGCGATCCAGATCACGTCGCAGGATTTCAGCGTCCACGACGGCCTGCGTACGGCCGAAGAGCAAAAGGCGCTGGTCGCCTCTGGCGCGTCGCAGACCATGAACTCGATGCACAGGCCCCAGGCCGACGGTTTCGGCCATGCCGTGGATCTTGTGCCTTTCGTCAACGGCAAGATGCGTTGGGAGTGGCCCGCCATCTACCCGATCGCTGCCGCCGTGTGGCAGGCCTCGCGCGAGCTTGGCGTGTCGATCCGCTGGGGCGGGGCCTGGATCAACATGGCCGATATCAAGACTGGCACACCCGGCGCCATGAAAGCGGCCGTCGATGCCTACGGCGCGGCGCGGCGCAAGCTGGGCAAGGCGGCGTTCACCGATGGCCCTCACTTTGAGCTGGCCCGATGATCGCCGCCCTCGCCTTCCTCCGCTCAATACCGCGTATGCTGAGCCCAACCGGCTGGCTGATCGTCGCGATCATCGCCGCCTTCGTCCTGACCGGCGCCTATTGCTCCCACAGGGGCGCACAGGGCGAACGCGACCGTCAGGCGGCCCAGACACAGAAGACCGAGGCAAAGGCCACCAGCGCACGGGAAACCGCTGCTGTCGAGGCCTCTGTCGAAACCCCCATCATCAACGCCCGCGAAAAGGATTTCTCCGATGCGGTCAACTCGCTCCCCGATGCTGTCCCTAGCGCTCGCCGCGTCCGTCTCGCTTGCGAGCGGTTGCGCCACCAGGGCGCCGCAGAGCGCTTTCTACCCGAGCCCTGCCGATCTGGCGGTTGAGCCGAAGCCGGTCCTGGCGCCCGAGGCGATCTATTCGGAGGCCGCGCTCGACGCATACGACATCGCCATCGAGGCGCGGGGTGATCGGCTGGCGGCCCAAGTTGGGCGTCTGTGCCGGTTCTTTGACACGATGGGTATGCGAGGGCTGGATTGTCCCCCGCCGCCACGACCGGGCTAGATGCCCTCGACATTATCGACCCCAGCGTCGAGCCTTGGCTCCGCTATCGAGGCCGCTCCGGGAAACCGGGGCGGCTTTCGTCGTTCCTGAAGTAAAAAACATGAGTCGGGACAATTACTTGCCCGAATCGCACAACTAGGGCATGTCTCCCAAGTTGGCAGCTTTGCTGCTGACAGACGAAAGGCCGGGGTGACAGCCCCGGCCCCTAGATGAACCGGCTGGCGGTTCGTTTTGTGCACAGGACGCGTTATGAGTTTGTTCGGAGCCTTAGTCAAGCCGCCAGCCATATTCTCGGGACCAAAGGAGCCCGATCAATATGATCGCTGCAAACAACAACGCGCCAAGCCGCATCCTCACCTTCAATGACGCTGTTCTGATCTGGCTTCGTCACTGGTCGGGAGAATTCCAGAACAGGATCGCTGCCAGCTTCGACGTGAACCCCGGTCGGGTGAACGAAGTGCTCAAACGGCGTCGACACGTCGGAAGTGAAGAGGCCGCCAGAGAGCTTGTTCGCACGGCAGCTTGAATGCCGGGCCGTCATCCTTCGGGGTGGCGGCTTTCGTCGTGTTCCGCTCACAGGAACCGATGGTCACTGCTGGAGTTAACCGCAGCAGAGCCGGCTTATGAGGGTGGTGGCCCGGCAATATGCGCCACCCCGTTCGGTGGGCGGTCTATTACGTTCCCAGGGTGAGGCCGCCCGCCACAGACGCCCTCGGTTCACGCCGGGGGCGTTTTGCTTTTGAGCAGAGCGGAAATTTCCGGTTAGGCTAACCCGGAAAAATCCCATAGTTTTCAGTACTGTAATCGCCGCAGGCAAGACAGGCCAAGTCGTTGAATTGACTGCATTGCGTGAGTTCCGGTCAGGCCTCCATCGCGACGATACGGACGAAGGCCGCCCCTCGGGGCGGCCTTCGCGTTTTCAGCTTCCAGTGAGCGCCGTCGTCGTCAGGTGATGAAGCGCAACCGCACTGGTCGCCGCGACATTCAGCGAATCGAACCCGCCCGCCATGGCGATGCCGATCGGCCGGCAACGGTCGATCAAATCCTTGGGCAGCCCCGGCCCTTCCGACCCCAGCATCAGAGCGACCGGTCCGGCGCGCCTGTAGTCCGAAAGCCGCTCGGTCGCCGAAGGCGTCAGCGCCAAGACCTCGACGCCGGCCCGCTGCAGAGCCTCGATAATGTCTGTCGCGCCGGCCACGACGAACGGCGTGCGCAGCACCGCGCCGACCGAAACGCGAATCGCCTTGCGGTAAAAGGGGTCGCAGCAGGTCGGATCAAGCAGCACCGCCTTAGCGCCGAACGCGGCGGCGTTCCTGAACAAGCCGCCGACATTGTCGTGGTTGCCGATCCCGCTAGCCACGAGGAACACGTCCTGCGGCCCGATATCCGCCAGCACTTTGTCCAGCGACAGCGGCTCGGGCTTTTGGCCCAAGGCCAGAATGCCCCGATGCAAGTCGAATCCCGCGATCCGGTCCAGCACGGCCTGGCCTGCGACATAGACGGGCGTCGCGGACGGCAGAGACGTGATGACATCGCCCAATGCCGCAACGCGCTTTTCCGCCAGCAGCAGCGACAAGGGCTGACAGCGCGACGCCATCGACGCCAGTCCACGCACCACCACCTCCCCTTCCGCGATGAACAGTCCCTGACGACCCGTCAGATCGCGCTCGCGGATATCGCGGTAGGCCGCAACACGCGGGTCGTCGGGATCGTCGATAAATATCGTTTCGATTGGCTCGTTTTCCCATTGCAAGATCAGAACGGCCGCTGCTATACGCCCGCCTCCCGAGCAGATGTTCCGCAGTAGCTCAGTGGTAGAGCAGCCGACTGTTAATCGGCTGGTCGTAGGTTCGAATCCTACCTGCGGAGCCACTCGGGGTAAAGACTGAGGCCAGACAAGGCGTTAGGTCGAATACTTTCCAGATGATCTGATCTTTTCGAACGACGGCCGAGCTATTGGGCGCAGGTTGTCCCGCGCTGTGGTGTCGCTTTGACGCACCCCGCCCCTGTCCGTAGATCAAAGCGAACCTTGGCCAACCTTGAGCGTTGGCAAAGCTATCCCTCACGATCCAGGAGAGACGCCCCGCCTCGATGTCCATCAGCTTCCTACTTGTCGTCATCCTGGTCCTGCCATTCCTTGGCGCCATCGTCGCGTCCGGCTTGCCGCGTCATGCACGCACCTCGGCCGCCATCCTGTCCTGGGTCGTGGCCTTGGTCAGCCTGGGGTGTCTGGCTGCGCTATGGCCGATGTTCCAGGACGGGGAGACGCTGCGCTACGAAATCCCGTGGCTGCCGTCGCTGGGCGTCAATCTGGTGCTGCGACTGGATGGACTGTCGTGGCTGTTCAGCGCCCTGATCCTGGGGATCGGCGCCTTGGTCGTGCTGTATGCCCGCTACTACATGTCGCCGAAGGATCCGGTCCCGCGCTTCTTCTCATTCCTGCTGGCCTTCATGGGGGCGATGCAGGGCGTGGTGCTGTCGGGCAATCTGATCCAACTGGTCGTCTTCTGGGAGCTGACCAGCCTCTTTTCCTTCCTTCTGATCGGCTATTGGCACCAAAACCCCGCCGCGCGCGAAGGGTCCCGCATGGCCCTGACGGTCACGGCCACGGGCGGGATCGCCCTGCTGGTCGGCATGATCCTGATCGGGCGGATCGTCGGCAGCTACGACCTCGATGTCGTCCTGGCGTCGCGAGAGGCGATCCAGACCAGCCCGCTGTACCTGCCCGCGCTGATCCTTCTGCTGCTCGGCGCGATGACCAAGAGCGCACAGTTCCCGTTCCACTTCTGGCTGCCCCGCGCCATGGCCGCGCCGACGCCGGTCAGCGCCTATCTGCACTCCGCGACCATGGTGAAGGCGGGTATCTTCCTGCTGATCCGCTTCTGGCCCGTCCTGGCGGGGTCGGAGAGCTGGTATCTGATCGTCGGCGGCATGGGTCTGGCGACGCTGCTGCTCGGCGCATGGTGCGCCATCTTCCAGCATGATCTCAAAGGCCTGCTGGCCTATTCGACGATCAGCCATCTGGGCCTGATCGTGCTGCTGCTGGGATTGGGCAGTCCGTTGGCCTGTATCGCGGCCATCTTCCACACGGTGAACCACGCCACCTTCAAGGCGTCGCTCTTCATGGCCGCCGGCATCATCGACCACGAGGCCGGCACGCGGGATATGCGCAAGCTCAGCGGTCTTTTCCGCTTCATGCCCTTCACGGCGACCCTGGCTATGGTGGCCGCAGCCGCGATGGCGGGCGTGCCCCTGTTGAACGGCTTCCTGTCCAAGGAAATGTTCCTGGCCGAGGCGGTGGCCAGCGCCCATACGCACGGCCTGAACATGCTGCTGCCCGCCCTAGCCACCTTGGCCAGCGCCTTCAGCGTTCTGTATTCACTGCGTTTCATCCACGCGACCTTCTTCGGTCCGCCGCCGACAGAGCTGGATCGCATCCCGCACGAGCCGCCCGCCTGGATGCGCCGCCCCGTAGAGGTGCTGGTCGCCCTGTGCCTGGTCGTCGGCATTTTCCCGGCTGTAACGGTGGGGCCGTTCCTGAAGAGCGCCGCCGTTTCGGTGCTAGGCTTTGACCTGCCCTATTACAGCCTGGCCCTGTGGCACGGATTCAACCTGCCGCTGGTGCTGAGCCTTATCGCCCTCGCCGGCGGCGTGGCTCTCTATGTCGTCTTCAGCAAACGCATCAACGCCAACCCGCGTGGCGGACCGTGGGGCTGGAAGCGTCTGAACGGCGGCTGGTTGTTCGAGCGAACCATGACCGGCCTGTTCAAGGGCTCGGAGGCGATGGTTCGCCTGTTGGGGGCCACACGACAACAGGCACAGCTGAGGGCCATCGTCTTGGTTGCCCTGCTGGCGGGCGGGCTGGCGGCGATCGGCGCAGGATTGGTCATCCGCCCGATCATGCCAACATTCACCCTGTCCAACTGTGCCTTCGCCGGTCTCTGGCTGGTCGGCTCTGGCTGCGCAGTCGCAGCGGCATGGCAGGCGAAGTATCACCGACTGGCCGCCGTGGTTCTGATGGGCGGCGCAGGTCTGGCCAGTTGCCTGTCCTTCGTCTGGCTGTCGGCGCCGGATCTGGCCGTGACCCAGTTGCTGGTCGAGGTCGTGACCACCGTCCTGCTGCTGCTGGGCCTACGCTGGCTGCCGAAACGGCTGGAGACCATTCGCCTGCCACAGGGCATGGAAAAGCGATCTCGCCGCCGCCGCCGTATCGACCTGATCATCGCCGCCGCCGTCGGCGCGTCCTTGGCGGCCATTTCCTACGCCGTCATGACGCGTCCATCGATCGAGGGGATTTCGCGCTTCTTCGTCGAGCACGCCTATAAAGACGCGGGCGGGCGCAACATCGTCAACGTCATCCTGGTCGACTTCCGCGCCTTCGACACCTTCGGCGAGATCACGGTTCTGGGCATTGTCGGCCTGACGATCTTCGCCCTGCTGCGCCGCTTCCGTCCCGCTGACGACACCCTGCCCAATCCCAGCCAGCAGAGCGTGCAGGATGCCTCAGACCGCGATCATGAGACGCGATCGGAGGGCGACACGCTGAAGGAGACCATGCTGATCCCCCGCGTGGTGATGCGCTGGATCTTCCCCTTCATCATCCTGCTCGCCGTTCACCTGTTCCTGCGCGGGCATGACCTGCCGGGCGGGGGTTTCGCGGCGGGCGTCGCCCTGTCGATCGCCTTCATCCTGCAATATATGGCCTCGGGCGCCCGCTGGGTCGAAGAGCGGCTGGCGATCCGGCCCATCTTCTGGATCGGCGCCGGCCTGGTGATCGCCGCCCTCAGCGGGATCGGATCGTGGCTGTTCGGCTATCCCTTCCTGACCTCCTGGTTCCAGTATGCCGACCTGCCGATCCTGGGCCGCGTGCCCTTGGCCAGCGCCGTGCTGTTCGACTTGGGCGTGGTCGTTCTGGTCGTGGGCGCCACGGTCCTGACCCTCGTCGCCCTGGCGCACCAGTCGCTGCGCAAGCCCAAGCAAAGAGACGCCGAAGAAGGAGAGCCGTCATGATGGAGCTGGTTCTCGCCCTCGCCATCGGCGTGCTGTCGGCCTCCGGTGTCTGGCTGCTGCTGCGCCCGCGCACCTTTCAGGTGATCATGGGGCTGTCGCTGCTGTCCTATGCGGTCAATATCTTCATCTTCGCCATGGGACGGCTGAGGTCGGGCGCGCCGCCGGTGCTGGCGGGCGAGGTCTCCGACCCCGCGCGCTACACTGACCCGACGCCGCAGGCGCTGGTCCTGACCGCGATCGTCATCAGCTTCGCCCTGACCGCGCTGTTCCTGGTTGTCATTCTGGCCGCGCGCGGCATCACCGGCAGCGACCATGTCGATGGCAAGGAGCCGGACGCATGATCGACTGGAACGCCCATCTGATCATCGGCCCCATCGTCCTGCCGATGATCATCGCCTCGGCCATGCTGCTGCTGGACGAGCGTCGCCGAACGCTGAAGGCGGCGCTCAGCTTGAGCGCTATGGCCGCCATTCTGATCATGGCCTTGGTTCTGCTGCACGAAAGCGCAAACGGCGCCGTGGGCGGCGGCGATACTGCGCGGGTCTATCGCCTGGGATCGTGGGCTGCGCCCTACGGCATCGTCCTGGTGGCCGACCGGCTGTCGACGATGATGGTCGCGCTGACCAGCGTTTTGGGCGGATGCGCCCTGATCTTCGCCCTGGCGCGATGGGACCGGGCGGGGCCGCGCTTCCACGCCCTGTTCCTGCTTCTCATCATGGGGGTGAACGGCGCCCTGCTGACCGGCGACCTGTTCAACCTGTTCGTCTTTTTCGAGATCATGCTCGCCGCCTCGTACGGACTGGCCCTGCATGGGTCGGGCGAGGCGCGTGTGCGGGCAGGCGTGATCTATATCGCCGTGAATCTGACCGCGTCCTTGCTGTTCCTGATCGGCGTCAGCCTGATCTACGGGGTGATCGGCACGCTGAACATGGCGGATGTTGCAACGCGGGTTGCGACCATCTCAGTGGATGACCTGGGACTGTTTCATATCGGCGCGGCGGTGCTGGGTACGGCCTTTCTGATCAAGTGCGCCATGTGGCCCTTGGGGTTCTGGCTGACCCCGACCTATTCGGCAGCTAGCGCGCCGGCGGCGGCGGTCTTCGCCATCCTGTCCAAGGTCGGGGTCTATGTCGTCATCCGCCTCAGTCTGTTGCTGTTCGGCGCCGACGCGGGCGCCTCCGCCGGATTTGGCCTGACCTTGCTGTTCGTCGGCGGACTGGCGACCATAGCGTTCGGCACATTCGGCCTGATCGCCTCTCGCGATCTGTCGCGCGCCGCCGGATTCGGCGTGATGATTTCTTCCGGCACCGTTCTGGCCAGCGTGGGCGTAGGCGATGCAGCGACCCTCAGCGGCGCGCTCTTTTATCTGATTGGCTCCACCCTGGCCTGCGCAGCCCTGTTTTTGCTGGCCGAGATCCTCCAGCGCGGACGTGAGGCGGACGTCGGCGAGGCGCGCGCTGTTTTCGATGACGAATATCGTGATCCGTTCGACGACGAAGAGCGCAACGAGCCGGGCCTGGTCATCCCGGCGGCCGTCGCGGCCCTGGGCGGGGCCTTTCTGATCTGCACCCTGATGGTCGCCGGCCTACCGCCTTTGGCCGGCTTCGTCGGAAAACTGTCTATGATCAGCGCCCTGGTCGGCGTTGGCGATGCGGCGGCCTGGACGCTGGCAGCCGTGCTTTCCATGTCCAGTCTTGGCGCCTTGATCGGCCTGACGCGCCTGGGCGTCGGCGCTATCTGGACGCGCGACGAGGATGCGCCGGCTTTCGTGGTGGGTGCGGCCGAGCTGACGGCGGTCGCAGCCCTGCTTGGCGCATGCGTGTTCTTGGCCATCTTCGCTGGCTCCGCCCTGATCTACACCGACCACACGGCGGCCTGGCTGGCTGACCCGCAAGGCTACATCCACGCGGTGCTGGGCGGGAGCGGGCGATGAGACGCATCCTCCCCTACCCCATCCTTTCACTAGGCCTATTCGTCGCCTCGATCCTGCTCAGCGCCTCGATCGCGCCGCCGTCTCTGGCGCTCGCGGTGCTGCTGGCCTTTCTGGCGCCGATCATCATGTTGGCGCTGGGCGTGGATCGCGTGCGGGTGAAGGCGCCGATAGCCATAATTCGCCTCGCTATCCACGTCGTCGGCGACATCGTGCGCTCCAACTGGGCGGTGTCGCACATCATTCTGGGGCGGCGACGGCATGAGCGCACATCCGGCTTCATCCATATCCCGCTGGACCTGCGCGACCGATACGGCCTGGCGGTCCTGGCCATCATCATCACCTCGACGCCCGGCACCTTGTGGGTCGAGTATGAGTCCGCAACCGGCCGTCTGCTGCTGCACGTGCTGGATCTCGTGGATGAAGAGACCTGGGTGCGGCTGATCAAGGATCGCTACGAGCGCCGGCTGATGGAGATTTTCGAATGACGGCGGCGGTGCTGACCTGGGGCCTGGGTCTGGCCCAGCTGATGCTGATCTGCGCCATGGGCCTGGCGGCATGGCGGATCATCCACGGTCCGCGCGCCCAGGATCGCGTCCTGGGCATGGACACGCTTTATCTGAACGGCATGCTGCTGGTGGTGGTGTTCGGCATCCGCACCAACAGCCAGCTCTATTTCGAGGCCGCCCTGGTGATCGGCATGTTGGGCTTCGCCGCCACCGTGGCGCTGGCCAAGTTTCTGATGCGCGGCGAGGTGATTGAATGACCCAAGCTGACGTTCCCGCATGGGCCGCGATCATCGTCGTCGCCCTGGCCGTCATCGGCTCGGCCCTTTCGCTACTGGGCGCGGTTGGGCTGGTTCGGCTGAAGACCTTTTATGAGCGCGTTCATGCCCCGACGCTTGGGGCTACGCTAGGCATGGCGCTGGTCCTGCTGGCGTCAATCGTTTGGTTCACGACCGTGGAGCGGCGTTTCATGCCGCGTGAAATCCTGATCGGCCTGTTCCTGACGGTCACGACGCCGGTCACCCTGATCCTGCTTGCCCGCGCCGCCCTGTTCCGCGATCGCACCGAGGGCGCCGAAGACACGCCGAGAAAGGGCTGATTGGCCGGCGAAAAAAGAAGCCCGGCGGGGGCGCCGGGCTGCAAGCAGGTTCGGTGATGGTGTCCCTGAGGACGACCCATTCCTTAACCGAAATGGTTTCCAGATCGTTAAGCGCCTTCAGTCCGGCAGCCAGGTCGTCTGACGCCCAGATGGCTCGACAGACCAAGTGATCCGCCAACCCGCCCCCGCCCGCTCGACGAC